>NZ_BDLQ01000035.1:0-24109 GCF_002049255.1 Carboxydocella sp. ULO1
AAACGCCGAGCGTATTCCAGGAAATCGAAGGGTGGCTAAGGCGAAGGCTACGGATGTGCGTCTGGAAACAATGGAAACGTGTCCGAACCCGATACCGTGAACTGCGGGCCCTGGGCCTACCGGAGCGAGTTGTCCATATAATGGCTAATGCCTGTAAAGGCTACTGGCGTATGTATCGACAATTAAATAACGCCCTGAACAATGCCTACTGGCAAAGTCAGGGCTTGAAGAGTTTAACTGAACGTTATCATCGCATTCGTCAAGCTTGGTGAACCGCCGTATACCGAACGGTACGTACGGTGGTGTGAGAGGAGGGGGTTAGTCACCCCCTCCTACTCGATTGAATTATAAAAGCATTTACAGCTATAAAACTGAATACTTTTTGAGGAGGGATAACATTTGCTTGATAGTCGTACCATAGACCATATGATTCAAGAAACGAAAGATTATGTTATTAAATGGAGACGTCACTTCCACCAGAACCCTGAGTTATCATTCCATGAGACAAAAACGTCTCAATTTATATATGATACATTGGAGTCTTTTGGAAATCTTGAATTAACCCGACCCACAAAAACTAGCGTAATGGCTAGATTAATAGGTTCGGAACCCGGTAAAATAATTGCTCTTCGGGCTGACATGGACGCATTACCTATTCAAGAAGAAAATAAATTTGAGTATGCTTCTAAAAACCCTGGTGTGATGCATGCGTGCGGTCATGATGGCCATGCGGCGATTTTGTTAGGGGTAGCAAAAATATTTTCTGTGTTAAGAAATTATATCAATGGGGAAGTTCGATTTCTGTTTCAGCATGCCGAGGAGCTTTTTCCCGGCGGTGCTGAAGAAATGGTCGAAGCTGGTGTTATGGATAATGTTGATCAAATTATCGGTCTTCACCTTTGGTCTCCGCTGGAAGTTGGCAAAATAGGTGTGACTTATGGACCGATGTTGGCTGCACCAGACACCTTTTCGATTTCTGTTATTGGAAAGGGAGGTCATGCAGCATATCCCCAGCAGACTATTGATAGTGTCACAATTGGAGCGCAAGTAGTTAACAATTTGCAGCATATTGTAGCGAAAAATACGGATTCACTTGAACCGTTGGTGGTATCGGTTACACGTTTTATTGCGGATTCCTCACACAATATAACTCCCGGTACTGTTGAGATATCTGGAACAGTTCGGAGTTTCAATCCTGGTTTGAGAGAATCTGTTCCGATTATAATGGAGCGAATTATCAAAGGAATTACCGAAGCACATGGGGCCTCATACGAATTCAGGTATCTTAGAGGTTATAGGCCGGTAATAAATGATGATAAGGTGACACTTGTGATTGAAGAAACGGTTCGCGAAATATTTGGTGATGATGCAGTGCAACTAATTAAACCTAGTATGGGCGGGGATGATTTCTCCGCATATCTCCAAAAAGCACCAGGTGCGTATGTTTTTGTTGGAGCAGGCAACACAGACAAGGGGATCGTTTATCCTCATCACCATCCTTGTTTTAACATCGATGAAAATGCTTTGCAAATTGGAGTCAAACTATTAATTTATTCAACGATTAAACTCTTAAACAAATAATATATTTGTTAGTATATCGTCATTATGAGGTGACTTAAATGGAAAATATAAAAAAAATTTTAAATGATTCGATAGTAATTGATTCCCATTTTGATCTTTTGTATGAGGTAGTAAAAAAAAGACAACGTGGTAGCAGAAAAGTTATAGTATCAGATTATTTATCAGAATTTATTGAAGGTGGAGTTAATGTTGTTGTTTCATCATTATTTATAGATGATGAGTTTTTACCTGAAATGGCATTGAGAAAGGCTCTTAATCAGGTAAGTGCGTTGTATGATGAAATAAGTGAATCGCCTGATAAAATAATGCTTTGTAGAAATTATAAAGACATATTGGAAGCAAAAAAAACATGTAAAGTTGGAATAATGTTATCATTTGAAGGTGTTGAACCAATATACAATGATATTACTCTTCTAAGAATTTTTTATGAATTGGGTGTAAGAATTATTGGATTAACTTGGAGCAGAAGGAATTATGCAGGAGATGGCTGCGGTTTTGGTAATGGGGATGAAGGAACAAAAGGTGGAATAACAGACTTTGGCATGAAGTTAATTAAGGAAGCAGAAAAATTAGGAATGATTATTGACGTTAGTCACTTAAATGATGAAGGATTTTGGGATGTTATAAAAATTGCAAAGAAGCCTATTATCGCATCGCACTCAAATAGTAGAGCTTTAGCAGGTATCATGAGAAATCTCACTGATGATCAGATTAGAGCTATTGCTTCGAAAGGTGGAGTTATAGGAATAAATTCTGCTAGCATCCTTGTTGCTGCTGATGATGAAGTTGCTAATATGGAATATCTTGCAAACCATGTTGATTATATTGTTCAACTTGTTGGTGTAGAACATGTTGGATTTGGTTTTGATTTTTGTGACCATCTTATTGAATTTTATTCTTTCAATCAATTAGATGGATTGTCACGCAAGCCGTTTGATGTAATTAAAGGATATAAAGAAATTAATAAGTTTGTTGCTGAATTAATCAGAAGGGGCTATAAACAAAAAGAACTTGAGTTAATATTAGGAGGGAATTTTTTAAGAGTCTATAAAAAAGTACTGACTTGATTAATTTTGGAGCTGAGAATCAATTTTTTAAGAGGGAGGAAATAAACATGCGTAGGTATCGCGTATCTGCGGATATTGGTGGAACATTTACTGATTTTGTTTTTTATGATTCTGTTACCGGACAATATAAGGCGGGGAAAACACTATCAACACCCAAAAATTTATCAGATGCAATTATTAAAGGAATAACAGAAGAACTAGGCGACTGCGCTAATATTGATTTTTTTGTTCATGGTACAACTGCCGGTTTAAATGCTTTCCTCGAAAGAAGAGGTGCTAAGGTTGCTTTAATTACTACTAAAGGCTTTAAAGATGTGTATGAAATTGGGCGTGGTAACAGGCCAGAAATGTATAACATGTATTACCGAAAACCTAAACCTCTGGTTGAAAGAAAAAATGTCTTTGAGGTTATGGAAAGGGTTCTTTTTGATGGAACTGTAGAAACTCCTCTTGATAGATCCAGTGTTGTTCAGGTTGCAGAAGAAATTAAAAAAGGAAGTTTTGACTCAGTTGCTGTTATTTTAATAAATGCCTACAAAAATCCGATTCATGAAATCGAAATAAAGGAAATCCTTCAAGAAATTATTCCAGGAACTCCTATTTCTTTGTCCCATAAGGTAGCCCGGGAGTGGAGGGAATATGAGCGGACTAGTACCGTTGTTTTAAATGCTTATATAGCACCGATAGTGCAAAAGTATCTTGATGATCTGGAAAAAAGAATGCAAGAAAAAGGTTTTAAAGAATCAGTCTATATCATGCAGTCTGGCGGGGGTGTTATTACCTCGGTAATCGCCAAAGATTGTCCCATCCAAACCCTGTTATCAGGGCCTGTAGGAGGAGCCATCGGACTTAACGCTCTTTGCGAAATGCTGGGTTATAAAAACCTCATTGGCGTAGATATGGGGGGCACAAGCTATGATGTGAGCATTGTAGTTGACGGCAGACCTGATGTTTCTACAGAAACAAATTTAGAAGGGTTTCCCATTCTTACACCTATGGTAAACATATATACTATTGGAGCAGGCGGAGGAAGTATCGCTTGGGTCGAAGGTGGAGGTATGAGGGTAGGCCCAATAAGTGCTGGGGCTGACCCTGGACCAGCTTGCTACGGGAATGGGGGACAAGAACCTACGATTACAGATGCCAATGTTGTATTAGGCCGAATTGATCCCGAAGGCTTCTTAGGAGGGAACATGGTTCTTGACAAGGAAGCTGCAAGAAAGGCGGTCAAAAGGCTTGCCGACAAGCTGAATCTTTCCATTGAAGAAGCGGCAGAGGGCATCTGCAATATTGCAGATGCAAAAATGGCTGATGCTATTAGACAGATTACTGTGCGAAAAGGAATTGACCCACGCCAATTTATACTGGTGGCTTACGGTGGTGCTGGGCCATTGCATGCATGCTTGACTGCTGAAGAATTAGGTATTACCACAATCTTGGTACCTGAAATGCCGGGGACGTTTTCTGCATGGGGAATGCACCAATCTGACATCCGGCAGGATGCAGTGAGGACTTTTACCAATATTATTGACAATATTTCTGAACAAAGTATCATAGATGTTTTTGCTGAAATGAAAGAGGAAGTGTCAGCTATTTTATTACAGCAGAATATTAGTGATGAACAAACAGAATATCGCATGAGTGCTGATTTGAGGTATTTGGGGCAGGACCACACCTTGAATGTTTCTTTTAACGATGGGAAAATCTCAGCTGATTCACTAAAGAAACTTAGAAAGGCTTTTGATGAGTTTCATGAGTCTGTTTACGGACACAGTAGCCCGGACGATCCTGTTGAAATAGTTAATGTTCGTTTAACTGGCTTAGGTAAGTTGCAAAGAGCACCGAAAGAAAAAGTAACCACTTTTGTAAATACTGTGCCTCAACCTATAAAAATAAATAAAGTTATCTTTTATGGTAAAGAATTTGATACTAATTTTTATGACAGAAGTTACCTAAAGCCAGGTCAAAAATTTATGGGACCGGCAATTATTGAGGAATTAACTTCAACTACAGTAGTTCCTCCGAACTATGAGATCAATGTTGACTGCTTCAATAATCTATTGATTAAGAAAATCCAATAGTTTCATCTCGGGAAGTCACTAATTGGATTGAATGTTAATGGGAATAAATCTCATATTCAAACTTGATAGAGGAGGATTAAAAATGGTTAGAGATACTTTTTTGGAAAATCCGGTGACTACCGAAATTATTAGGAATGCTTTTATTTCAGCAGCTAAAGAAATGAATGAGGCCTTATTTAGAAGTGCTTTTACACCAATTATTTATGAAATGAAAGATTGCAGTGTGGGGATCTTTAATGAAAAAGCAGAGTTACTAGGTCAGTCTGCTGGTCTTCCGATTTTTTTAGGAAATCTGGAGGTTGCCATAAAAGTAACAACTGATTATTTTGGAGGGATGGACTGTTACAACGAAGGTGATGTGTACATCTTGAACGATTCCTATCTGACTGGAACTCATTTAAATGACATGACTGTTTTTTCTCCAATTTTTTTTGAAGGGAAATTAGTAGGCTTTACAGCCACAAGAGCGCACTGGCTGGATATTGGTGCTAAAGACCCTGGTTATCCAATGGATGCCACTGTAATATATCAGGAAGGTATCCGAATTGGTCCCACCAAAATCATGGACAGGGGTGTTTTGCGACAAGATGTGGTCGACTTGATTTGTAAAAATAGCCGTTTTTATCGTAATGCAGTAGGAGATTTGCATGCTCAGATTGCCGCCTGTAAAACCGGAGAAAAACGATTTGTTGAAATTATTAAACGATTTGGTTTAGATACAGTAGAAAGATGTATTCACGATATTTTTCTTCAATCTGAACTGATGGAACGAGAAGCGGTAGCAAAGATTCCCAATGGGGTTTACATTGCTGAAGGTTGTGTAGATAATGACGGAACATCAGATGAACCTGTTCAGGTTAAACTTAAACTGACTGTGCAGGATGGTAAAATGAATATTGATTTAACTGGGTCCAGCAAACAAGTAAAGGGTTCTACAAACTGTGGTTTAGCACAGACGATTTCGGCTTGCCGCGTAGCATACAAACAGCTTATTCTTCCAAATGCACCTGTTACTGGAGGTAGTTTTAAACCATTAACAGTTACAGCGCCTAAAGGAACAATTTTCAATGCTGAAGAACCAGCAGCTTGTTCATGGTATTTTACATGTTTGGGTTTACTAATTGACCTTTGTGTAAAAGCCTTAGAGGATGCAATGCCTGATAGCGTAGCCGGGGCTCACTATGGGGACTCTATGGTAATTTATTTTGCTGGCACAGATCCTAAAACCGGAAAACAGTTCTTGGATGTTGAAGCAACCGCTGGCGGCTGGGGAGGCTTTAAAAATGGTGATGGACAGGATGCACTTATTAATTGTGTTAACGGTGATTTCAAGAATCTACCGGTAGAAGTTTTCGAGGCAAACTATCCATTTAAAGTTACTCAGTATGCAATCAGAACGGATTCTGCTGGTCCTGGAAAAAATCGTGGTGGTAACGGATGTATTCGGGAATATCAATCGATGATAGATGAAGCGTATGTCTATTTATGGTTTGAACGGTCAAGAACCCCTGCCTGGGGTGTTCTGGGCGGCAAATCAGGTAAAGGACCAAAAGTAATAATTGAAACAGGCGACAAACGTGAAGAAATGCTTAAAGTTAGTGCCTACCGCCTATACAAGGGGTCTAAGGTTACTTGTTTAACTGGTGGCGGTGGTGGCTATGGGAATCCTTTTGAACGTGAACCGGAAAGAGTTCTGAACGATGTTATTCAAGGGTACATTACCAGAGAACATGCTAGGGAAGAGTATGGTGTTGAAATTACTGAATTAGGAACTATTGATTATGAAGCAACTAAGAAATTAAGAAATTTATAAAATTTGTTTACGATACCTGCGGTGTTAACGGTGATTATAACTGTAGGTAAACACTGGAGGGAAGGGTATGAACCAAATTAAGATTAGCTTTCAAAAAGGCGGCGAACTAATTGCTGATTTAAATGAACGTGCGCCTGAGACAATTAAAAGGATACTTGAGATTCTTCCCCTTACATCAACTATGGTGCATACTAGATGGTGCGGTAGAGAAATTAGTTGTGGGATATCTACAAAGGTTAAACCTCCACAAGAAAATTGCACATCCATTGTAAGTAAATTTGATGTGGTTTATTGGAGAGACTGGGAAAGTGAAAAGCCTTTAACAGAAGCACCTGCTGAGGAAGCAATCGCCCTTTATTATGGACCGGAACTTTTGCGTTACCATAACGGAATTCTTAGGGTAAATGTTTTTGGCAGAATTAAGTGGGAACAGGAAGATTTGCTGGAAACAATTGGAACTAGAATATGGCGGCATGGCATTGAGAGTGTAAAAATAGAGATAGTTTAATTTTAAAAAGAGATCTTAAGATGACATGATTCGGGGGTTTTGAAACCGGTCATGTCTCTTTTTTGCTTAACTTTTGGTAATAAGAGGTTAAATTTTCCTTTTTAGCAAATTGTCTTGAATGGACAAAACTTAATGTTTTTTTTGTTTTTCAAAGATATACTGCTAGTTCTTTTGATTTGTGATAATTATGTATGAGAGTTATCTTATAATTTTGAAAATAAAGAAAGGGTGAAATTAATGGGAGATAAAAAGGGAGATTTAAAAACCAAACCAGAAGAAAGTTTTTTTGATGGTGCTTTTGGTAGTTATGTTGTTCCAGGAATAATTCTTCAATCAGTTTTTATAGGAGGAGGTTATGCTACCGGGCGTGAAATAGTAGAATTGGGTTCAAAATAAGGAACTGCTAAGTACACTAAAACAGAATGATTTGTGTTGTTTAGAAGACTTGGAGATGGTACGAATATGGAGAAAAAATATGAGAAATGTGTTGAAACATGTAAGGAAGACAGCAAAGTAGTTTCTTTTGCTTCTAGAATTCATTACTATCCACTTGTCGTCAAGAAAGCCAAAGGAGCAATAGTTGAGGATTTGGACGGCAATGAATATATAGACTTTCTAGCTAGTGCAGGTGCGCTAAATACTGGTCATTCTCATGAAAATGTTGTTGAGGCGATAAAAAACCAAGTAGACAACTTCATACATTATACAACTGGTTATATGTATAACAGGCTTCAGGTTGAACTTGCAAAAAGACTTATTGAAATAACTCCAGGAAACTTTCCCAAAAAGGTAGCTTTCGGGCTAACTGGATCAGATGCTAACGATGGTGCAATTAAGTTTTCACGTGCATATACCGGTAGGCGAAAAATTATATCCTTTATTAAATCCTACCACGGTTCAACCTTTGGATCAATCTCCCTAAGTGCAATTAGCCTTAAGATGAGAAGAAAAATCGGACCTATTTTGAATGAAGTATACCATATACCTTATCCTTTCTGTTATAGATGTCCGCTTAGCTACAAAAAGGATTCTTGTGGAATGGTCTGTATAAAGGAGCTTGAAAATGCCTTTGAAAGCTTCCTGCCTCCAGAAGAGGTTGCTGCGGTAGTGATGGAGCCTATTGCTGGAGATGGGGGTATAATAATACCTCCAAAAGAATATGTAAAAAGGCTATATCAACTTTGTAAAGAAAATGGAATACTTTTTATAAGCGATGAAGTTCAACAGGGCTTCGGAAGAACAGGAAAGTGGTTCGGAATAGAACATTTTAACGTAGAGCCAGATATTATTGTTATGGGCAAGGCTATTGCATCAGGGATGCCTCTTAGTGCAATAGTTGGCAGAAGTGAAATAATGGATTCCTTAGAAGCACCAGCGCACTTATTTACTATGAATGGACACCCGGTTAGCTGCAGTGCGGCAATAGCAACTATTGATATAATCAAAGATGAAAAACTTGTAGAAAAATCCAGGGTGTTGGGGGAATACGCTTTAATGAGATTTGAAGAACTGAAAGAAAAATACGAGATTATTGGTGATGTCAGGGGGTGTGGATTGTCAATAGGTGTAGAGCTTATAAAAGATAGGAAGAGTCTTGAAAGAAACAATGAGGCTGCAAAAAAAATTTGTTATAGATGCTTTGAAAAAGGCCTTATTCTGACCTTTTTTGCCGGTAACGTACTCAGGGTTCAGCCACCTCTTGTTATAACAAAGGAAGAGCTGGATAGAGGCTTAGACATAATAGAAGAATCAATAATAGAATACCTAGAAGGTAAAATTCCTGATTCTATACTAGAAGAATCAAAAGGATGGTAGAAATTAGCCTTTGCTCAAAACATAGCAAAAAGGTTTCTATAGGAAACTTCAGTTTCCTAAAATATTTTATGGCTGACTTTGAATATAATGAATGAAAGGTGGTTTTTATGAGAGTTGCTACAGATATAGGTGGTACTTTTACGGATTTAGTATATGTCGATGATGATGGTAGAATCGGCATTGCTAAAAGTCACACTACCCCTCCAAATTTTGAACAAGGGGTAATTGATGTTATTGAGAAAAGCAATATTAATCCGAAAGAAATCGAAACATTTATTCATGGTACAACTGTAATCATTAATGCATTAACTGAACGAAAAGGGGCAAAGACAGCATTAATTACTACTAAAGGTTTTAGAGATGTTTTAGAAATAGCCCGTGGAAACCGTCCTGATCTTTATAATGTCCGATATCAGAAACCAGCGCCATTTGTTCCAAGATACTTAAGAAAAGAAGTTACCGAGAGGATAAATTATAAAGGGGAAATTATTCAACCAATTAATACAAGCGAAATTGAGCAAATTATTGAATACTTTAAAAAGGAAAATATTGAAGCAATTGCAGTTGCATATTTGCATTCTTATGCAAATCCAATACATGAACAACAAACGGTGAAAATAATTAAAGAATTATGGCCAGAGGTATTTGTGACAGCATCACATGAAGTTACGAGAGAATGGAGAGAGTATGAGCGTACAAGTACCGCTGTTTTGAATTCTTATGTGAAACCTATTGCTTCTACGTACGTTGATCGCCTAGAAACAAGACTTACCAGTATAGGTATGAGTGGAAATAAATATATTATGCAATCGAATGGAGGAACAACAACTTTTAACCAATCTAAAATAACTCCTATAAATATGGTCGAATCAGGACCTGTTGCTGGAATATTTGGCGCAGCTGTACTAGGACAGATGATTGGGGAAAAAAATATCATCGCTTTCGATATCGGGGGGACAACTGCTAAATGTTCATTAATTGATAATGGTGATGTAAAGGTAACAACAGATTACAAGATAGAAAAGAATAATTTTACTGCAGGATATCCCATTAAAGTTCCGGTGGTTGATATTGTAGAAATTGGAAATGGCGGAGGATCTATAGCTTGGATTGATGATGCAGGTTCTTTAAGGGTTGGCCCTCAATCTGCTGGTGCACTTCCTGGGCCAATTGCTTATGATCGTGGGGGAACAGAACCTACAACAACTGATGCAAATTTAGTTGTTGGCCGATTATCTGCAAAAAATTTTGATAATGAAGTTAATATTGAAAAAGTGAAAAAGGTAATAGAAGAAAAAATTGCAAAGAAATTTAATATTTCCGTTGAAGAGGCCGCTTTAGGAATTATTCGAATAGCAAATTCCAATATGTTAAATGCTCTAAAACTTATTTCAGTAAGAAAAGGATATGATCCGCGTGAATTTACATTAGTAGCTTTTGGCGGAGGAGGTCCAATGCATGCTCCTGCCTTAGCTAAAGAGTTAGGTGTAAAGAAAGTGATTGTACCAGTAGCTGCTTCGGTATTTTCTGCTTGGGGAATGCTCATGACCGACCTTAGGAACGATTATATTAAAACATATATCAGGAGATTAGATGATATTGATCTGGAAAAATTAAACTCCGAATGGAAAGAAATGGAGCAGAAAGCCGTTTTGCAATACTTACAAGAAGGTGTTTCACAAGAGAAAATAGTATTTTCTCGTTTTGCAGATATGAGGTATTTGGGACAAGAACATACAGTAAAAATTCCAGTTCCAAATGGAGAGTGGGACTTGAATTCTATAAAAGAAATTATTAGCCGTTTTCACGAAATTCATGAACAACACTATACATTTAAATTAGAAGGTACACCATTAGAGATTGTTAATCTACATTTAATTGCTTTTGGAAAAGTAAATAAACCAAAGATGTTTGAAATTGAAGCTACACAATCTTCAGTTGACAATGATGAAAGCGCGATAAAGGAAATAAGACCTGTTTTATATGAGAATCATGGTTGGATTGATACAAAAGTATATGCTCGAGAATTATTGTTGGCTGGTGTATCCATCAATGGTCCTGCAATTGTAGAAGAACAATCTGCCTCAACGGTTATCTATCCTAATCAAACTTTAAAAGTTGATAAATACGGTAATTTGATTATTTATACGGGGGTGTGATGGATGTCTAGATATGAAAAAGTTAATGTTGATCCATTTACTTTAGATATCGTAAAAGACTCTCTGATGGCGATTGGAGAAGAAATGTTTATAGCATTGGCACGTACATCAATGAGTCCTATCATTTATGAAGTACTTGATTATGCTTGTGGTTTATCTGATTCTAAAGGTCAATTATTAACCCAGGGAAATGGCGTAACTGGATTTATTGGTATTTTATCATTTATGGTAAAAGAAACACTGGAAAAATACAGCAAGACTGGGGATTTGAAACCTGGTGACATCATTATCACTAATGATCCTTATGGTGGTGGTGGTTCGCATTTATCTGATGTGGGACTAGTTATGCCAATCTTTTATGAAGGAGAACTAATAGCGTTTTCAGCTAATAAAGCACATTGGACAGAGGTTGGAGGTAAAGACCCAGGATCGTGGACAACAGACTCCACTGAAATATTTCAGGAAGGGCTACAATTACCATGTATAAAGTTGTTTGATGGTGGCGAGTTAAATCAGGCTTTGGTTGATGTAATTGCAGCAAATGTTCGATTTCCTGAACTTTCATTAGGAGATATGTGGGCCCAAGTTGCTTCTTTAAGAACTGGTGAAAAACGATTTGTTGAATTATGTGATAAATATGGAAAGGATGTCGTATTAGCAGCAATAGATCACTTACTTGACCAAGGGGAACAGATGACTCGAAAACAATTAGCTAATCTTCCAAAGGGAACCTTTGAAGCAGTAGATTATATTGATGATGATGGTCTTGGAAATGGACCTTTTAAGGTTCAAGTGAAAGTTACTATCACAGACGACGAGTTTATCTGTGATTTTAGCGGGAGCCATCCTCAGGTTTTAGGACCCGTTAATTGTTCATATACGGGACTTGTTTCCGCTGTTAGAACAATCTTCTTAGCGATTACCAATCCTTCGCAAGATGTAAACGATGGAGTTTTTCGTCCATTAAAAGTCATTGCTGAACCGAAATCAATTTTTTCTGCTGAAAGACCAGCCGCTGTTTCAACTTACTGGGAAACCATGCTTTATGGAAGTGATTTGGTTTGGAAAGCACTTGCACCTGTTCTACCTGATAAACTTACAGCAGGTCACTTGTTATCGGTATGTGCAGTAATAATAGGCGGCATGCATCATGATAAAAATGAACCTTTTCTACTTGTTGAACCTTCTGTAGGTGGTTGGGGAGCCGGTCTGGGAAAAGATGGTGAAGCCGGACAATTTTGTCTCGCAGATGGAGAGACTTACAATGTACCTATAGAGGTGGCAGAAACGCGTTATGGAATTATGGTAGATGAATATTCTTTTAGAGCAGATGGGTCTGGAGCAGGTGAATATCGAGGGGGATCAGGGGTTATTCGTTCTTATCGTGCTATGACTGATAACCAATTTGTGACCGGTACATTTGGTAGACATAAATATCTTCCCTGGGGAATCAATGGCGGGCATGATGGTTCAAGAAATTATTTTGAAATTATTAAGGCAAATGGAGAAGTAGATGGGCCCTTTGGGAAATATGCACGTTATCCTTTAAATAAAGGTGATGTTGTTAGATTAGTAACAGCAACAGGCGGTGGTTATGGAGATCCTTTTAGACGCTCACCCCAAAAAGTAGCATGGGATGTAAAAAATGAATTTATTACAGGTGAACAAGCAAAGAATGTATATGGTGTTATTGTGGACCAAAATACTTTTGAAGTTATAGGTATAACTGAAGAGAGAATAAAAAGGGAGGCAAAGGAATGAAAGTAGTATCTATTAAAGAATTAAATGATCAAAATCTTAAAGATATAAATATGAAAATATTATTTGATGAATCAATGGTTGAAGGAAGTAAAGTTACTTTTGGAATTGTCCAGATTCCACCTGGAGCGAGGATTCCCGAGAATGGGTATGGAGTCCATGATGGTGATGAATACGCTTTTATTCTTAAAGGCTCAATACTAGTTGAAAGTGGTAACAATGAATTTCGTGTTTCAAGTGGACATGCAACGTTTATTCCTGCTAATGAAGAACATCGATCATATAATGATGGAGATCAACCATGTGAAATTATATGGGCTTTAGTTAAACGCTAATTTCTTTAATTAGCCATTTTGTTTTAAACTATAAGCGATATGTTGGGATATCAACAAGGTAATGGGGGATATACCTTAATAAGATTAGGGGTAATTTCCCCTGTTTTTTTAACGAGTAATTTTATGCAGAAGTCTGCGCGGGTTTTGAATAATTAAAATGATCTTTTCGAAAGGGGATATAAAGTTGAAAATATTTTATGAAAGAATAAAAAAAGCTCAAAACCTATTGGAAAAAAATCAGTTGGAAGCTGTAATTGCAACATCTCCTCCTAATTTTTTCTACTTTACAGGTACGTGGATGGATTCTTTTGAAAGATTGCAAGCAGTGGTTATACCGAAAAAAGGAAGACCGGTTATCATTATACCTGAAATGTCTAGGGAAGATCTAAAACATTTAGATGATGTAGAGACTATTTTTTGGGATGATGGAGAAAATGCGATAAAAATACTTGCTCGAAAGTTACCTGAAAGAGGCACTATTTCAATTGATAATAAATGGGCTAGTGAGAACTTAATTGATCTAATATCAATAACTGACAATAGACTTTCATTTGTTAAAAGTACAGATGTAATTGGTAACCTACGTATGATTAAGGACGAAATAGAGATATCGTTGTTAAGAAAATCAGGGTCAATTGCTGATAAGGTTATGGCTCGTGCTATCGAATATGCTAAGCCAGGAATAACAGAAATCGATTTGGTAAGAGAAATAAAAAGGTTCTTTAGTGAAGAAGGAGTTCATAATCTATCCTTTGAACCAATAGTAGCAAAAGGCAAGAATGGTGCGATCCCTCATCATCAATCGAATAATAGTGTTATAGCTGAGGGAGATATGGTAGTTATAGATTTAGGTGGAGTGAAAGATTATTATTGTTCTGATATGACTAGAACTATTGTAGTTGGACAACCAAATCAAGAAATGAAAGAAGTTTATGAAATCGTAAAAGAGGCTCAGGAGAAGGCGGTTAATGCTATTAAGCCTGGAATGCCAATGAGTTATGTCGATGAAGTGGCTCGAAGTGTAATAAATGAAGCGGGTTATGGACCGAATTTTACACATCGTACTGGACATGGAATAGGTATTGAAGTTCATGAAGCACCATATTTGACTTCGTCAAATAGAGAACAGCTGTTGCAAGAAGGAATGGTTGTAAGTGTAGAGCCAGGAATTTATTTAGAGGGAAAATTTGGCGTAAGAATTGAGGATATAGTAGTTGTTACGGCAAATGGTGCTGAGCGTTTAAATAATATTCCACGCAGTTTAATCGCTGCAGGTGAAAAGGTTTTATAAATGCCAATTTTAAAAGAATAAAAACCTGAGTGAAGACAAAAGGCACTTTTGTCGCTTCTTGAGCTTTTGTCCGCAATTTGTTTACGTTTCGTGGCCGTCATTTTTGCTCATAAACCCTGTCCGGGGTACAACCGGACAGGGTTTACTGCTACAAATCAAACTCTTCATCAATAATTATTCGTACCATATGGTCGTCAATTAGTTTTGTTTGCCGTTGAGCCGCATGCATTAAACATGCTGTACACACCTTGTTGATCTCTTTTTATCCCCCTAACTCATTTGGACACTGGGACTCTTAAGAGTTAAAATAATGTTAGGGGGCGATTTTATGACATGCAGAAAGTACACCGCTGAATTTAAGAATCAAGTCATTAAGGAAGCGCTGGAAACAGGAAATAATGCCATAGTAGCAAGAAGGCACGAGCTGAATCCTAATATGGTCAGCCGCTGGGTAAGAGAATACAAACAAGACAAACATCATTCTTTACCTGTGGAACATTCAATTATTAATGAAATTTATCCTGATTACAAGCAGCTTACTAAGGAAAATGAGCAGCCAAAGAAACTTCTTGATGAAAAAGACCTGGAAATAGCTATTCTTCGTGATTTAGTAAAAAAGAAAACCCTCACTTGCTGACAAGATTGAAGTAGCCAAAAAATGGATTAATTTAGGGTACCCAGCAGTCAAAGTATTGCGTATCGTTGGGGTATCCAGGTCAACTTACTATTATCAGCTAAAGAGACAATATGCCCAGAGGAGAGCAAGTGGGGGACGTCCTGTGCCTGGGTATTCTTGTGATGAACAAAAGACTAAGATAAGTGATGAAGAAATAAAAAAATGGCTATTACAGTTTATAGAAAATGAGGGCTTTGCCTATGGTTATGTCAAATTGACCATGGCATTACGGAAAACTCTCGGACTGATCATCAATAAAAAGAAGGTTTATCGTTTATGTAAGCAACTGGGCATTCTACGTACGCAAAGGAAAATAAAACCCAATCATCCCAAAAAACTGGCTAGGAACCGTACTATAAATAATTCAAACCAGTTATGGGAAACAGATTTGAAATATGGCTATATAGCGGGTGGAAAAAGATTTTTCTTTATTCTATCATATATTGATGTATTTGATAGGTCGATCGTCGGTTACCATAATTCAAATCTCGTGTTTTCCAGGAAAAATGTCAGAGCCTGAAAATCGAACATGAACGTATTCCCAAAAGAACACCGAACATGAATGCACACATAGAGGCATTTCATAGCATTCTAGAAGCAGAATGCTTAAGCTTGTATGAGTTCCAAAACATATGCCGAAGCCTACAAAGTAGTAAGTGATTTTATAAAATTTTATAACGAAGAACGTATCCATTCAGGACTCAACTATTTATCGTCAGCTGAATTTATCGAGCTAGGCAGGAAGCAAAGAATTGGCTAAGAAATTAAGGTCTAAACCCTCTCAACCGCAACTATTGAATGCCAATTCGGAAATGGAGTCAAGGGCGAGCGTAGCGAGGGCGAAGCCTTTACCCTTGAACGGAATTGACAACTGGCTAAAATAGGAATTCGGTTGTGAGGAAAAAATCAATGAAAACTTGAGGATTTAAGAGTATGTGTCCAAAACTAGGGGGTTAGCCCGCTTTAGTTCTAATGCACGGTTAAGTACATCCTCAGATATTGTTCTTTGCTCCCTTTATCGCTCCTGGTCTTCGGCAAAAGCCCGTCATAACCCAGATCCAGATAAGCAGCAAGATATCTTCTCAATGTCCTTTCAGGAGATGTTCTACCTTTCCAGGATTTCATTCCGTATCCTGCGCTTTTCCGCTTCTTTCAGGCCGGGTACCAGTAGGGGGCGATCATCTCATACCGCCTCAGAGCCTTTTCCATCTTTGCTTTGTTGACCATTTTTCATCCTCCTCCGGTTCTTTTTGGTTAAAGACTACCAGAGAGCCTGTTCGGCCAACAGAGCAAACTGTGTGGAAATTATCTATAAAAATGTCCCAGCCAGGTAATTGGTTATCCAGATATTGTATTACCAATTGTCAGGTTACTGCTCACAATATCCGGAAATTCTGCGATGATCCTTTCTAATAAGCCAAATATCCGCAAGTCTGTTAGCATTAATTCGTTTACTGTCTTTTCAAAAGCTTGTATAGTACTGCTCTTAATGCCCCTGCTACTTGATACCATTTTCCCCGAAACTCCGCCATCCATCGCTTCAGTGTTGAAACACTTGTTGCCGTTTCTACCTTCTCAACAACAACGCCATCTTCCATCTTTCGCAGCGTCAGTTCGCTGTCGCATGCTGAATTGTGCTTATATGGTCTTATGAAATCAGGAATGATTGCATGAGTTTTCCAAAAAGATTGGCACTTTACCCGATAAATGATTATCCATTCTACTGCTTCCTCTTAGTCATAACATTTCTCCCCAAATATGCTATAATCATAATGTGTGTTGGGGCTTTGAGTGTTAAATGCTGCGACATTTAACGAAAAACTCAAAGCTCCTTTAATTTTCCCCCAAAGAAATACTTCAGCATTATGTTAACATACCTGGAAACGGTCAAGCAAATTGGGCAATGTCATTTAAGCTGGGCAGAAACAGCACTTTGTTTGCACATCTGCAATACAAAGTGCTTCTTTTTCAATTGAATAAGCGTATTATATACATGATTTTGTGTAGTGCGGCCTGGCAAGGTCGCTAATTCTAGTGTGGGTAGGTCCCACCAGGGTAATGTCTAACCAAAAGCCCTGTGGAGAAATATGTCAGTTAGTTAGCTTGTCATCATGAAGCCATGGAATGCGCAAGGCGAGGGTACCAACTCTGGTAACTAAATTCCTTGTATAAGGATATGTACACAGTTTTGTGTAAATGGTTTTTCCTAAAAATTTCCGATCATACTATATTGGCTCTTTCACACCAGGAGGATATGGCTCTGCTAGGGAGCAACCTGAGTGCCTTGTGTGGTTCTGCCGGGGGGTGCTTTATCACCCCTTTTAAACCCTCTTGGGAGAATAAAAGCGTAAAACCCCGGGGGTTTTGGGGCAGGCCCCCAATAGAATATTATTGCAGTTTGTTACTCAATCGTTCTCCAAAATAAATTATCAGCTGTGATATGCATTTGCCCCAGAGATTTCCTGTATTGCCAGGAAAATTATTTTCCGTAATACATCATCTGTTGGATATGATGGTTTTGTTTTGCAGGTTTTACGGAGTTGTCTGTGATACCCTTCTACAAGATTTGTTGTATAAATAAGTCTTTGAATTTCTACGGGATACTTAAAAAATGCAGTAAGTTGAAGCCAGTTTCTTTCCCGGACTTAATTACCAGAATACGGCCTTAAACCCATTTTGGTTAATCCCTAAAACTGTGTATGCGGCTTTGGTAATGAAACGACCATCTTGCCGTACTTTAAAATGTATTGTGTCAAGAAAACAATTGGATAAACCGGTTATAATGGTCTGTTTTGCCATTTCGTTATTTAAGGTAATATTTTTCTGTAATTTTGCTAACTAATGCATGATAAATGTCAATTTCGTAAATTTCTTTCAAGTTACCCTCAATATACCGATTGGACATACCTTTATCATACATAGCGATAACCTGGGCTTCAATCTCGTTGGCTGTAGTCTGCTATTTACCAATTACTTGTGGCTCAAATTCCCCATTACGGTCTCTAAGGACTAAAATTTCAGTATACCCATTCTTGTTTTTAGTATTTTCTTGTTATAGCCGTTACGGCTATTTCCGGAATTGATACCAGCAGATGAATGCTTCTCATACCATAAATGCTGGTCTAGTTCTGCTTCTAGCATTTGCTGAATAGTATCGGCCAAAAGTGCTTTTAAAGCATTATAAATATCGCCGGTAGTTTTGCACTCTTTGGTAATTTCTTTAGCCAACTGAGTACTAATTTGACGTTTTTGGTTTTGCATAAATGGTCACCTCCTTTTTATGGTATTATTTACCATTTACACAAAACCTTAAACATTCTCAATCCTTTCGATAATCATCCAATTAAAAATCCTTCGGGATATGGATCTCCTTTTTCAATAATAAACTGATGCATTCCAGTAATCCAAGCAGATCCAGTAATTTGTGGAATTACCGCCTTATATGGTCCCACTTGTTGAACATCCAATAATTTACCAGTGAAGATAGAACCTATAATACTTTCATGAACAAAGTTTTCACCAATAGCCAACTTGTTTTTTTGATGTAAAGATGCCATTTTTGCACAAGTACCTGTTCCGCAAGGGGAGCGATCAATCTGTCCGTTACCAAATACAACAACATTTCGGTAATGAACACCTGTTTTTTCTGAAGGAAGGCTAAATTCGATTAAATCAATTTTGTTGATTTGTGGGATCAGTGGATGAACCACTTTTATCTGTTCATTTGCTTCTCTCAAGATCTTTTTTCCTATATAAATGAGTTGCTGATATTCATCCATTTTTAACTTTAATCCCAATTGCGATGCATCAATGATTCCGAATATACTTCCACCAAAAACAATATCCATCACAATACTACCTATTTCGGAAACATTAATTTGGACATCTTTATGCAATACAAAAGAAGGTACATTTTTAAATGTTACTTCTTTAACTGTCTCATTTTCAATTTTTACTTTGCATTCCACAACACCTGCTGGTGTATCCAATCTTATGACAGGTTTCTGTTTGATAATACCAGTATTGATTATAGCTGTTACAGTTCCAATTGTTCCATGTCCACACATATTTAAATATCCTTTGGAATCCATAAAGATTACTCCTAAATCACAGCTATCATTACATGGTTCAGTCAAAATGGCACCAAACATATCTTTATGTCCTCTAGGCTCATTCATTAATAATTTTCTTAACCAGTCCAATTCAGATTCCATATACATTTTTTTTTCCATCATAGTTTTACCTAGTATCCGTGGAGCTCCACCCGTTATAATTCTAGTAGGCTCACCCATCGTATGGGTATCGATTGTTTGAATGTAATGTGAAAAGCTAATCATGGATACACCCCCAATTTTACTAAAATACATTTTCTACTACTAAAGCATTATAAAAGGCAACAATAACGTAAGTTGTTTCTATAATCACACTAAAAGTTTTCAGTAAATTCATTATATTATCACAATTATTTTTTTACATTGGTTAATAGGGACAATATTTGGATTATTATTTTGTTTCTGATCTATAAATGTGTTGAGTATCAAGTCCAAATTAATGTGTAGTACGGCCGGGCAAGATTGCTAATTCTAGTGGGGTAGGTCCCACCAGGGTAATGTCTAACCAATAGCCCTGTAGCGAGTTCTTGGAGATTGTCAGGTAATTGAGAGTCTTAAGCATAGAGCGCAGCAAAATAACGGGCCGAAAGCAAGAGCTGAAATGATTCAGCATCGAAAATAACAGCTGAGTATGGCCGAAGTGATTACACACGCAGAAGGCAACATCAGTATAGGCGTTTTGGTGAGTCTATATTTGCACTCCTGGGTCTAAGAACTTGGCACGTTAATACTGAGATTTAGCGGTAATCCGGGAGTCCCTGCCTTTTCCCAAGACATGGGTATGCCGGTAAAGCGACAACCAAGCAAGGAAGGTAAAAGAAAGGCAGGGAGTCGGATGACTGAATAGTATCTATTAAGCAGCGTTATGGCTGTGTAGAAAAGGCAGCTACACTAGGAGGTCTTTGCAAAGGACATATTTACCACACCAATTCACCAGTTTAGTTCATCTGCTCAACGAGGACAGGGGATTTATCCTGCAGTTGGATGATGAGAGCCGGATGATCTGAGAGGTTCAAGTCCGGTTCTGAGAGGGCCTTGGGATGCAATTCCACGTGGCTACTCACCATAAAATCTTCGTTGCGAGTAAATGAGCAGGGGAACGCGTGATGGAATCAGTCATCGTTATGTAGAAGGCAAGCTCAAACTGAAGGGGAATCGGGAGAAAAGTGCTGTAGATCAGCTGTGGAAACGGAAGTTCCTTGGATTGAGCTTTCTGTCGAATCGGCAGGCAACCATCCAGTTATTGCCGAAAACGGTGGAGCGGTTCAAAAAACGGATTTGCGCCATCACATCTAGAACGGCCTGTATCCATGGAACAGCGGATAGAGGAGCTGCTGCCTCATGGGGTGGGTAGGTTACTTTCACATTGCCTCAGCCAAGAACCACTGCAAATCGTTAGACCGGTGGATACGTAGGAGACTGAGAATATGTTTGTGGAAACAGTGGAAACGGTGCGTACGCATTACAGTGAACTGCGGGCACTGGGTGTGCTAGAATTGCAGTCCACATGATGGCCAACTCCCGCTGCGGTGCATGTGGGAAATGTCTCGTAACCTAAATAATGCCCTTAACACTTCCTATTGGGAAGCGCAAGGGCTGAAAAGTTTGCTTGTTCGTTATCTGGAACTTCGTCAACCTTTAGGAACCGCCTAGTGCGGACCCGCATGCTAGGTAGTGTGAGTAGACATACGGTAATATGTCAAGAAAAAGGCAACAAAAAACCGTCCTGTTTCCCAAGAACGTTGGAAAAAATTACAAAAATGTAAATCTATTTTTTAAAACTATAGTTAGTTTAAATCCCTCCTTTGCCCCTGGGGCATGTAGAGTTGGTTGCTGTGCAGCAGAGCATCACCATACGCACTAATTTGCGTACTGTGAGAACCAATGCGCGGCGATGATGATGGGTTTTGCTTTCCCGATACTTTCGGGTATAGAACTCCCGGTATTCAGGCTTATATTGCCGAACCAAATTGACCGCTTGTACAAAGTAATAGCGCAAATAAGCATTACCTGTCCCGGTTAGCGGCGTTTCATCTACTTCAAATTCGCCTGATTGATGGCTACGCCAGGTTAAACCGACGAATTTAGCCAATGCTGAATCGTTATGAAAACGATGAATATTACCGACTTCGGCAATTAAACCTGCGTACATTACAGGGTTAAGACCGGGGACAGAATCAAGCGTATGCTTGAAGTTAGCCAATTCCCTGGCAATCGTTTTATCAATAGTTTTGACCTGCTTTTCCAGGCATCTGATGGTTTCAAGGCTTGTAGCCAGGATTAAATTAACCGGTTCCAGAAGATCTCCCCTCAACCTGTGAGCATTGCGGGCAGCTTTTTTTATGCTTTAAGGCTTGATGTGGATAACTTAAGGTGTTAAGGTAGAAATATGAGAGCGCATGTGAAAGAAAATAAACAATTAATAAAAATAGTCGATATACTTAGGGGCTGCTGAACAACTGCCAAACCCGCATGGATAATGGGTTTTTGCCCTTTTTTATGGTATAATGGTGCATGGAAAACAACAAAAAAGTGTTTAAAACCTTGCACCTGGGGGTGACAGATGTACAAACATAACCAAAACCGGCTTATTTTACCACATGAATTTTTTCTTCCTTTCGGGGGACAATTAAACCTTAATAACCGTTGGTGTCAGTATGCTGTGATTATCCCCTGGGCTGAAATTGAAAAAGATATATCAAGACTTTGAAAAATCCCAGAATGGGCAAATCTGCTTATTCTGTACGCATGGCGCTTGGAGCCTTGATCATACAAAATATTTAAGGTGTTTATCTGACCGAGAAACTGTTGAAGAGATTGCGGAAAACCATTATCTGCAATACTTTATTGGTTTAACTGGGTTTGTGCAAAAGCCCCCTTTTGATCCATCGCTCATGGTCCATTTCCGGAAGCGATTGGACAAAGATATTATCAATGAGGTTAATGAATTGATAGCAAAACCTGCTGCTAAGCCACAAAAAGAAGATAAACGCGATGATAACAAAGATGATAATTCGTCTTCAAATGCTGGCAAATCATCTTCACCTGATAGCCCGCCTTCAGAAGAACAGCCTAACCGGGGAAAGCTAATACTTGATGCAACTTGTACCCCTGCAGATATTCGTTATCCCAGGGATTTAATTAAATGAAGTTAGAGAAAACCTTGAAGAAATAATTGACACATTGCATATTCCGCATGTAGGAAAGAGCAAGAAGCCCAGAACCTACCGTAATCGTGCCCGTAAAGATTATCGTCTATAGAGAAAAAGAAACATGCTACTGCTAAAGAGATACGTAAAGCAATTGGGCAACAATTAAGATATATCCGCAGAGACATTAAAACTATCAATAATCTTGCTCAAATAAGTAAACTCTTTCTCCTGAATAAAAGACAATATCGTAATTTGCTTGTAAGCCAGGAAATTTATCGCTAGCAACTGGAAATGTATAAAAAAAGAACCCACAAGATCCGAAGACAGGATTGTTAGCTTACATATGCCGTTTGTACGGCCAATTGTTAGAGGGAAAGTCAGTGCTGACGTAGAATTTGGAGCAAAACTGGCCATTAGTGTTGTTAATGGTTTAAGCTTTATGGAACGTTTGAGTTTTGATAATTTTAACGAATGTACTACCTTGATCGAATCAGTTGAAAATTATCGTCAGCTTTTTTGGGTTTTATCCTGAATCCGTGATAGCAGATAAGATTTACCGAAATTGAGAGGATCCAGGTGGGGATGTCCCCCGGATTCTGCAGGAACTGAACAAACAGGGGTTGAAGCTGAAATATATCGTTAATACCCATGGGCATTACGACCATGTGGCTGGCAATGACCAGTTAAGGGAAGCTACAGGAGCCGAGGTGCTAATCCACAGCCTGGATGCGGAAATGCTGACCAGCAGCCGCGGGAATCTATCCTTGCTGATGGGGTTTAATCTGGCCCTCAAACCAGCCGACCGGACCCTGGCAGAGGGGGATATCCTTCGCCTGGGGGAAATTGAGTTGAAAGTTCTGCATACGCCGGGCCATACCCCGGGAGGCATTTGTTTACAAGGGGCTGGTTTTGTGATCGTCGGCGATACCCTTTTTGCCGGCAGTATTGGCCGCACCGATTTTCCCGGCGGCAGTTATACCCAGTTGCTGCAGTCCATCCGCAACCGTTTACTGACCCTGCCCGATGAGACAGAGGTATATTGCGGGCATGGGCCTCAGACGACCATCGGAGAAGAAAAGGTCAGCAACCCTTTTCTCTAAAAAGGAGGTGAGCGAAGATGGCCGTATTCCAGTGCACCCAGTGCGGTTATGAAAAGGAAGGGCGCTGTAAGCCGAAAAAGTGTCCCCAGTGCGAGGGCAAAGACACCTTTGTCAAAAAGGAACAGTAATGTGATGTAAAACACAGGACCACTTCCTGCTATCTGTTATAATGAGAGCAGGGGGTGGTTTTTGTGTTGAAGGGGGATTTAGCCACTACGGCCATGGGGATAATGCCTCATACTGATATCGACCAGGCCCTGGACCTGGCGCTGTCCCTGGATATACCGTTCTGGCCGCAGTTGCCGAAGGTCAGTTATTATGAGGACATGTATGTCCAGATCACCGAGCATTTTCCCGGCATCAGCGTCGATGAACAGAATCAGCGGGTTAATTTCAGTATTACTGCCTTTTACGAAGGGCTGGAAAACTATTTGCTTTTGAGTGAAGAGGACAGCCATTTTACCCTGACGGAAAAATATTCGGTAGTTTACCGGCGCTTTTTACAGCGGGACTTAAGTTCCTATCAGGCTATTCGGGGCCAGGCTATTGGCCCGGTCAGCATGGGCTTGAAAATCACTGATGAGGAGCGTAAGCCCATCATCTATCATCCAGAAGTGCGGGAGCTCTTATTCGATTTCGTGGCCCGCAAAGTGAATGTCCA
>NZ_BDLQ01000036.1:0-1767 GCF_002049255.1 Carboxydocella sp. ULO1
AAAATATATACTGTAAGTCATACATATAAAAACATTTTAGAAAATAGGTTTAAATTAAAAAATAAAATAAAAGTATTGTACCCTCCTCTTGATATGAGTTCATTTTATAAAATTAAAAAGGAAGAAGATATAAATAGAAACAGTTTAGAATTATGTTATTTAGGCGCATTAACAAAAATTAAAAACCCATTATTTGCGATAAAAGTGTTATATAAATTAAAGGGAAAGTTAGATAAAAATATTAAATTACATATTATTGGAGATGGATATCTAAAAAAGAAATTGATCAAAACCATTAATGGATTAAATTTACAAAATGACGTTATAATATATGGCCGAATAGACAATAAAACTGCTATGAATATATTGAATAAATGTGATATATTATTACATCCATCAAACCATGAGACATTCTGTATTGCTTTATTAGAAGCAAAATTATATGGTTTAGTAACTATAGCAAATTCAAACTTGCATGTTCCAAAGTGGTTGGTTGATTTTAGTTTAAAATTAGATATAAATTTATGGGTTGAGAAAATTATTAGTACAAAAAAGACGCCAAAAAACGTTATGAACAAAATCAATATTGTTATTAATCACAATTTCAATAGATTTCTGTATAATGCTTTAAATATAAAATTAAATAAATTATATAAATAGAGGATGAATAGTTATATGAAAGCAAAAATTGTAATGATAGGTCCTAGTTTAAATGGGCAAGGTGGTATATCTACAGTTAAGAATATGATTATTAAAAATTTTCCCAATTACATTGAGTGTTATATGATAGAGACTTTATCTGGTAATAACTTGATTCTTAACCTCTACACTTTTTTAAAATCAATTTTACGTCTAAATATTTTAGTTTTAACCAAAAAAATTAATATTTATCATATTCATTTTGCATCACGCGGCAGTACGTTAAGAAAACTTATTATAGCCTCTATTTTAATTCTATATAAACAAAAATTTATTATTCATGCACATGGTGCAGAATTTCATATTTTTTATAACAATTTACCTAAAATTTTCAAAAATATTATATCTTTTATATTTAATAAATGTAAATACCTCATAGTTTTATCTAATAGTTGGAAGGATTTTTATTCTAACGCTTTTAATATAGAGAATGAAAAGATAAAAGTAATACCTAATCCAGTTATTATTAATAAAAACCTTAAAATGGATTTTAATAATCAAGATTTAATAAAATTTGTTTTTTTGGGACGAATAGGAAAACGGAAAGGTATATTTGATTTAATAAAGGCTTTTAGTAAATTGCCTTCTGATATAAAGAATAAGGTATTACTAGATATTGCTGGTGATGGGGAAGTAGATGAAGCGCAAAAATTGATTCGTGAACTTAAACTTAATAATTATATAAATGTTTATTCTTGGTTATCTTACAAAGAAAAAGATTTGTTATTGAAGAAAGCAAATTGTTTTATTTTACCTTCATATAATGAAGGTTTGCCAATGGCATTATTAGAAGCATTAGCTTATGGGCTTGCTGTCATAACGACTCCTGTAGGTGGCATACCTGAATTAATAAAAGACGGTGAAAATGGAATACTAGTTAAACCTGGAGATATTGATATGATTGCATCTGCGATTGAAAGAATAGTTAGAGATAAAAATTTAAGAGTTAAAATTGGTATAAATGGATTTAATACTGCTATGAAATATGATATCAAGTTATATATTAATAAATTAATTAAATTATATATAGGAGAGGATGATTAGTGATAATAATGGATTCATATAAAT
>NZ_BDLQ01000037.1:0-474 GCF_002049255.1 Carboxydocella sp. ULO1
TGAATATTATCGGAAGTTCATAGGTCGCGTCAACTATCAGATGCAGTTTGTACCCAAACCATTTCACGATCTTCTCCCATGCCTTACCGTTCTCGTACACCCCTCTATATTCCTTCCTGCCATAGTCCGCATCTGTATCCCGGCGACCGTCTCTTTCTCCCTTTTTATTTTTGTGTTTGGCAAATGATGAAATTGCTTTACTGTCCATAGCCAGGTTCTTGCCAAAGTCCGGTAACATCTCTGACAATTGCTTCACCATTTTATCGAACATCTCGTCTATTAATTTCTCCTGTTTCATCAGTGCCTTTAAAAACCGGGTGTATGCCCAGGGCGACGGTACTTGTTCATTAAACCCGCAAAGCTCTCGTAATTGACCATTGCGGGCCAGTTCCCGCCGTAACTTCTCCACACTCTCATGCTGGAACACAATACCCGCTAGTATGGAATTCCATATTGCCCGAACCGGATAATCGT
>NZ_BDLQ01000038.1:0-221 GCF_002049255.1 Carboxydocella sp. ULO1
TCATAACTCACTTCATTCAGAAAATTTGTTTCTCCGTCCATTACTTGCCTTACTGTTAACTCATATATTGCTTCGTAATTTAGTCTTCGTCGTCCTTTGGACGTTCGCTTTTTCTGTTTACTTAGTTTTTTCCTAAATACCTCGTAGGGCTCATAAATACAGGCGCAAACAAACCTTTTTACAGTCAGCAGTGGTCCTTCACACCCTGTCCTTATTTGGAT
>NZ_BDLQ01000039.1:0-370 GCF_002049255.1 Carboxydocella sp. ULO1
CAGTAGCGTTGCATTAATTTTATGAATGGTAGTCAACTATGTTTTGGTCATTACGCATTATGGTATATATGACATTTATGTAATTATATGTAATTAAGGACTCCTGTTCTTTGCCCAAAAGGGCTAGTGGTAATAGAGGGTAGTCCTATTCCACATTTTGTCAGCCATTTTGCTTTACAATATAATTTGGTCATAACTCAGTTCATTCAGAAAATCTGTTTCTCCGTCCATTACTTGCCTTACTGTTAACTCATATATTACTTCGTAATTTAGTCTTCGTCGTCCTTTGGACGTTCGCTTCTTCTGTTTACTTAGTTTTTTCCTAAATACCTCGTAGGGCTCATAAATACAGGCGCAAACAAACCTTTTT
>NZ_BDLQ01000040.1:0-33398 GCF_002049255.1 Carboxydocella sp. ULO1
AATGCCAATTTTGGAATGTCCTTATTGTCCTGGAGGCATGGTTTATAAAGGAGAAAAAGAGTAGGCATTGCGGCTTACTCGTTTAAGTCGCCCGAAGGGCGAATTTGTTCCAAGTAAATAGGCATTACCGAGGGAAGTGTACCTAGGGTTCCGCCGCAAGTTCTTTGCGGGACTGTGACCAAGCGGTACAGGCGGCTTTGGCCGTTACACCGTGGGGATAAAAGACCCAAGCGGATAGGTTCCACTCGATCTTGGATCAAGATTGAACTGGTGGGGTCTGTCCGCTTGGGTTTTATTTATACACAAATTCAAAATTTGTCTCCCCTGGATAGACATGGGGGTGATGGGAGCGGTGGGGAGACAGGAGGTTTGAGCTGTAGAATTTTTGAGGGGAGGAATTTGTTGTGGGTCTGATCATTTATCTGGATGGCAAGTTCGTACCGGAGGAAGAAGCTAAAGTTTCCGTTTTCGACCATGGTTATCTCTATGGAGACGGGGTTTTTGAAGGCATTCGCGCCTATCACGGCCGGGTATTCAAGTTGAAGGAGCACATCGACCGGCTCTATGAATCGGCCAAAACCATCATGCTGGACATTCCGCTCAGCAAAGAGGAAATGACGGAAGTGGTGGTGGAAACCTGCCGCCGCAACAATATCCGCGATGGCTATATCCGCCTGGTGGTTTCCCGGGGCAAGGGGGACCTGGGTCTGGATCCGCGCAAGTGCCCGCGGCCGACAGTGATGTGTATTGCTGCTACTATTACTCTTTATCCCCAGGAATTTTATGAAAAGGGGCTGGAGGTTAAAACCGTTCCCACTCCCCGCAATCTGTCTGAAGCCTGTAATCCGCGGGTGAAGTCCCTCAACTACCTGAACAATATCTATGCCAAAATCGAGGCTAACCTGGCCGGGGTGCTGGAAGCCCTGATGCTCAATGCCCAGGGTTATGTCTGTGAGGCCACCGGGGATAATGTGTTCATTGTCAAGGATGGGGAACTGATTACTCCTCCCATTTATCTGGGGATTCTGAAGGGGATAACCCGGGATGTCGTTATGCAGCTGGCCCGCCAGCGGGGTATTACCGTCAAGGAAGAAGTTTTTACCCGGCATGATGTTTTCAATGCCGATGAGGTATTCCTTACCGGTACCGCTGCTGAGTTGATTCCGGTTATCAAAGTGGATGGCCGGGTAATCGGCGATGGCAAGCCCGGGCCCATGTTCCAGCAGCTGCTGCAGGACTTCCGGGCCCTGACAGAAGTGGATGGACCGGAAATCTTCGTACCTGCTACGGAAAAAGTCGGTTAAGTGAGGAGGAAACAGGGTGCAACTGCGCAGTTCTGCGGTCAAATCGGGATTGGAAAGGGCGCCCCATCGTTCGCTCTGGAAGGCGATGGGCTATACCGGGGAAGAATTGCAGCGTCCCATTATCGGGGTAGTGAACTCCCACAATGAAATTGTACCCGGACACATGCATCTCAATACCATTGCCGAGGCGGTCAAGGCCGGGATCAGGATGGCCGGGGGACTGCCGGTGGAATTTCCGGCCATTGCCGTCTGTGACGGGCTGGCCATGGGCCATAAGGGCATGCACTACAGCCTGGCCAGCCGGGAGCTGATCGCCGATTCGGTGGAAATCATGGCAGAAGCTCATGCCCTGGACGGACTGGTGCTGATTCCCTCCTGTGATAAGGTAGTGCCAGGAATGCTGATGGCGGCGGCTCGCCTCAATATTCCCGCCATTTTTATCAGCGGGGGGCCGATGCTGGCTGGACGCTGGCAAGGTCAGGCCGTTTCCCTCTCCACGGTGTTCGAGGGCGTAGGGGCAGTGGCGAATGGTCGCATGACCGAAGCCGAACTAGAGGAACTGGAAGAAGGAGCCTGTCCGGGTTGTGGTTCCTGTGCCGGCATGTTTACTGCCAATTCCATGAATTGCATGACGGAAGTGCTGGGGATGGCCCTGCCGGGCAATGGCACCATCCCGGCGGTGATGGCAGCCCGTTTGCGGCTGGCCAAGGCAACAGGAAAGCAGATCATGGAACTGGTGCGGCGGAATCTCAGGCCGCGGGATATTATGACTGCGGCGGCTTTCCGCAATGGCCTGAAAGTGGATATGGCCCTGGGTTGTTCCACCAATACCCTTTTGCATTTGCCGGCTATTGCCCACGAGGCGGGAGTGCCCTTTGAGCTGGATGATGTCAATCGTTTTAATGAAGAGATTCCCCAGCTTTGCAAGCTGAGCCCTGCTGGCCCTTACCATATGGAGGACCTGCACCGGGCTGGCGGTATCCCGGCGGTGATGAGCCGGCTGGCTGCCCAGGGCAAGCTGGAAACAGAGGTATTGACGGTAACAGGCAGGACCATGGCGGCCAACCTGGAGGGGGTCAGGGTGCTGGATGAAGAAGTCATCCGGCCCTGGGATCGTCCTTACCAGGCCACCGGGGGACTGGCGGTGCTGAAAGGCAGTCTGGCTCCCCAGGGGGCAGTGGTCAAGAAAGGGGCCGTGGCTCCGGAGATGCTGAAACATACCGGTCCGGCCCGGGTGTTTGACGGAGAGGAAGCGGCGGTTAAGGCCATCCTCGGCGGACAAATCCGGCCTGGCGATGTGGTGGTGATCCGCTATGAAGGGCCGAAAGGCGGACCCGGTATGCGGGAAATGCTGACTCCTACCGCTGCCGTAGCTGGTGCTGGACTGGATAAAGTAGTAGCCCTGATTACCGATGGTCGTTTTTCCGGAGCCACCCGGGGGGCTTCTATCGGTCACGTTAGTCCGGAAGGAGCGGAAGGGGGACCCATTGCCCTGGTCCAGGAAGGGGACTTAATTGCCATTGATATAGAAGCAGGCCGGTTGGATTTACTGGTAGATGAAACAGAACTGGCCCGGCGCCGGGCAAAATGGCAGCCACCGGAGCCGAAGGTCAAAACCGGCTACCTGGCCCGCTATGCCAGACTGGTAGGCTCAGCGGCGGGCGGGGCGGTTGTGAAGGGGTGAAAAGCGAATGGAAATGACAGGAGCCCAGATGCTGGTCAAATGTCTTGAGGCCGAGGGTGTAGAGCATATTTTCGGTTATCCCGGCGGGGCAGTGCTGAATATCTATGATGCCCTTTTTGATTCTAATATTTGCCATATCCTGGTTCGCCATGAGCAGGGGGCAGCCCATGCTGCTGACGGATACGCCCGGGCCACCGGCAAAGTGGGGGTCTGTCTGGCCACTTCCGGGCCGGGAGCGACCAACCTGGTTACCGGTCTGGCTACCGCCTATATGGATTCCATACCGATTGTGGCTTTCACCGGCCAGGTAGCCACGGGGCTAATCGGTAAGGATTCCTTTCAGGAAGCAGACATTTTCGGCATCACCTTGCCCATAACCAAGCACTCCTTTCTGGTTAAAAACCTGGAGGATCTGCCCTTTACCATCAAGGCAGCCTTCAAAATCGCCCGGGAAGGGCGGCCGGGCCCGGTGCTGATCGACTTGCCCCGGGATATTATGGCAGCTAAAGGCCATTTCCGCTATCCGGAAAAAATCTGCCTGCCGGGCTTCAAACCAGTTTATGATGGGCATCCGGAACAGATTGCCCAGGCTGTACGGCTGATCCAGGAAAGCAGCAAGCCGGTGATCTATGCCGGGGGTGGGGTGATCGCTTCCGGAGCTGCCAGACATCTGCTGGAACTGGCGGAATTGATTCAGGCGCCGGTGACTACCACCCTGATGGGGCTGGGGGCTTTTCCCGGAGACCATCCTCTCTTCCTGGGGATGCTGGGCATGCATGGTACCGTGGCAGCCAATTTTGCCGTCAGCCATTGTGACCTGCTGATTGCCATCGGTTGCCGCTTTGATGACCGGGTGACCGGCAAAATCGAGGAATTCGCCCCCGGGGCCAGGATCATCCATATCGATATCGACCCGGCGGAAATCGGCAAAAATGTGCGGGTGGATGTGCCCATTGTTGGTGATGTCGGCCGGGTTTTGTCTGAACTGAACAGCAAACTGGTAGCCCGGGCTCCCGGGGATTGGCTGGCCACCGTGGAAGCCTGGAAGGAAAACCATCCTTTGCGCTACAGCAAAGAAGGAGAAGGGATCAAGCCCCAGTATGTGGTAGAGGAGCTGCGGCGCCAGACCAGGGGCATGAAGGTGAAAATCACTACTGAGGTGGGACAGAATCAGATGTGGGCCGCCCAGTATTTCACCTTTACCGAGCCCCGCAGCCTGATTACCTCCGGTGGGCTGGGCACCATGGGCTTTGGTTTGCCCGCTGCCATTGGAGCGGCGGTGGCCTGCCCCGACCATGTGGTCATCGATATTGCTGGTGATGGCTCAATCCAGATGAACAGCCAGGAGCTGGCCACCGCTGTCCAGTACAACCTGCCGGTCAAGGTGGTTATCCTCAATAACGGCTATCTGGGTATGGTACGGCAGTGGCAGGAACTCTTCTACAACCGGCGTTATTCTCAGGTGGATATGAGCTGGGCCCCGGATTTTATCAAACTGGCCGAAGCCTATGGAGCCAAAGGCCTGCGGGCCACCCGGCCGGAAGAAGTGCCGGAGGTACTGGCTACCGCCCTGGCGACTCCGGGTCCGGTAGTGGTGGATATCGTTGTTGACCGGGAAGAAAATGTCCTGCCCATGGTACCGCCGGGCGGGGCACTGCACAAAATGATTGGAGGGTGAGGGATATGCGCCATATCTTAGCGGTGCTGGTGGAAAACAATCCCGGGGTGCTGACCCGGGTAGCGGGCCTGTTCAGCCGCCGGGGCTACAATATTGACTCCCTCACCGTGGGCAGAACGGAAAACCCCCGCATTTCCCGCATGACCATTGTGGTGGAGGGAGATGACCTGGTTTTAGAACAGGTGACCAAGCAATTGCACAAGCTGGTGGATGTGCTGAAGATCAAGGATATTTCTTCCGAGGATTATGTGGACCGGGAGCTGATGCTGATCAAGGTCAATGCCGCCGACCAGCAGGTGCGGGGAGAAATCATGCAAATCGTCGATATCTTTCGGGCCCGCATTGTGGATATCGGGCGCAAGACCCTGACCATCGAAGCTACCGGGGATGAGGGCAAAATCAATGCTCTGGAAAACGCCCTGCGGCCTTTTGGGATCAGGGAACTGGTGCGTACCGGCAAAATCGCCATGCTGCGGGGCCAGAAAACTACAACAGCAGACATAAAGGAGGAAGATTGAGAATGGTAAAGTGCTATTATGATCAGGATGCCAATCTGGAGTTATTGAAAAACAAGACCGTGGCTGTGATCGGCTATGGCAGCCAGGGTCATGCCCAGGCTTTAAACCTGCATGAATCAGGGGTACGGGTAGTAGTGGGCCTGCGGCCGGGCAGTGCCCGCTGGGCAGAAGCGGAAGCCGCCGGTCTTGCAGTCGCTACTCCGGCAGAAGCTGCCGCTCAGGCGGATATCATTCAGATTCTCACTCCCGATGAAACCCAGGCCAAACTGTACCGGGAGGAAATCGCCCCCCATCTGACCGCCGGCAAGGCCTTGATGTTCTCCCATGGGTTCAACATCCACTATGGTCAGATTGTGCCTCCTGCTGATGTGGATGTCTTCCTGGTAGCGCCCAAGAGCCCTGGCCACATGGTGCGCCGCATGTACCAGGAAGGCCGAGGGGTACCGGGCCTGATCGCCATCCATCAGGATGCTACCGGACAGGCCAAAGACCTGGCTCTGGCTTATGCTAAAGGGATTGGCTGCACCCGGGCCGGGGTGTTTGAAACCACCTTCAAGGAAGAAACGGAAACCGACCTCTTCGGGGAACAGGCGGTCCTTTGCGGCGGGGTTTCCGAGCTGATCAAGGCCGGTTTCGATACTCTGGTGGAAGCGGGTTATGCTCCGGAAATGGCCTATTTTGAGTGCCTGCATGAACTGAAACTGATTGTGGACCTGATCTATGAAGGCGGCCTGAGCTGGATGCGCTATTCCATCAGTGATACGGCTGAATTCGGTGACTACATGACCGGCAAGCGCATTATTACCGAAGAAACCCGGCAGGAAATGAAGCGGGTACTGGCCGAAATCCAGAATGGCGAATTCGCCAAAAAGTGGATTCTGGAAAACCAGGCCAACCGCCCTGTCTACAATGCCATCAAGAACAAGGAACAAAACCATCTGATCGAACAGGTCGGCCGGGAATTGCGGGCCATGATGCCCTGGTTGAAAAAGTAAGCAGTAAGAGGGGTTTTCGCAGATACAGGAGGGGTTTTGATGAAAATGAAGGCAGCTCAGGCCCTGATTAAATGCCTGGAGTTGGAAGAGGTAGAAATCATCTTCGGCTATCCCGGCGGGGCTGTGCTGCCCATCTATGACGCCCTGTACGGGAAGGGGATCAAACACGTACTGGTGCGTCAGGAGCAGGGGGCGGTCCATGCCGCTAATGGTTATGCCCGGGTCACCGGAAAAACGGGAGTGGTACTGGCCACTTCCGGTCCCGGAGCCACCAACCTGGTGACAGGTATAGCCAATGCCTATATGGATTCCATCCCGGTGGTGCTGATCACCGGGCAGGTATCTACCGGCATGGTAGGTACTGATGCTTTTCAGGAAGTGGATATTACGGGAATAACCATTCCCATTACCAAACACAATTACCTGGTCAAAAACGCCCAGGACCTGCCCCGCATTGTCAAGCAGGCCTTTTACCTGGCCCGCAGCGGCCGGCCGGGCCCGGTGCTGATCGACATTCCCCGGGATGTGCAGGAACAGGAAATAGAGTTCGCTATTCCTGAAGATTTTCGCCCCCAGGGCTATAAACCCACCTACCGGGGGAATGCCCGCCAGGTCAAGCTGGCCGCTGAACTCTTAAACCAGGCCCAGCGGCCGGTGCTCTATGTGGGAGGAGGGGCCATCCATGCCGGCGCCCAGCCGGAACTGGTAGCCCTGGCGGAAAAGCTGCAGGCACCGGTGACCACCACCCTGATGGGGTTAGGGGCCTTTCCCGGCGGGCATCCCCTGGCTCTGGGCATGCTGGGCCTGCATGGCTGGAAAAGCGCTAACCTGGCGGTGCAAAATTGTGATGTCCTGGTTTCCCTGGGCGCCCGTTTCGACGACCGGGTGACCGGAGCGGTGGAGAAATTCGCTCCTCAGGCCCGGATTATCCATATCGATATCGACCCGGCGGAAATCGGCAAGAATGTACGGGTGGATGTACCCATCGTCGGCGATGTGCGCCTGGTCCTGCAGGATCTGCTTCCCCGTCTGGAGCCGGTGGCGTCCCGGGAGGAGTGGCTGGCGCAAATCCGCCAGTGGCAGCGGCAGTATCCCCTGCCTACCCCCCGGGAAAAAGGCTGTCCTCAGGCCCAGATCCAGGGCTGGGAAGTAATCCAGGCCCTCTATCGCCTGACGGGAGGAGAAGCTATTATCGTCACCGATGTGGGCCAGCACCAGATGTGGGCGGCCCAGCATTTCCCCGTCAACCGGCCCCGCTCCTTCCTCTCCTCCGGTGGCCTGGGCACCATGGGCTATGGCATGCCGGCAGCGGTGGGAGCACAAATGGGGCGGCCGGGGGAAAAGGTGATTCTCATCACCGGGGATGGCAGTTTCCAGATGTCCATGAATGAATTCGGGACAGCGGTGGAACAGGGCCTGCCGGTAAAGGTGATTGTGCTCAATAACCGGCAGCTGGCCATGGTACGGCAGCTGCAGGAATTTTACTGTGGCGGCCGCTATCTGGGCGTGGATTATACTGGCCAGCCGGACTTTGCCATGTTTGCCCGCTGTTATGGCGCCCGGGGGTACAGCATCAACCGCAGGGAAGAACTGGAAGCGATACTTAAAGAAGCATTGACGGAAAAAGGGCCGGTAATTGTTGATATATCCGTCTGCGGCCGGGAAAATGTCTACCCCATGGTGCTGGGCGGCTGTGGTCTGGAAGAAGCCATAACCAGTAAGGAGGAATGGAACGGGTGAGCAGTAATCGCATCTATTTTTTTGATACTACCTTGCGCGACGGGGAACAATCCCCGGGTGTCAGTTTGAATATAAAGGAAAAACTGGAGATCGCCCGCCAGCTGACCCGGCTGGGGGTGGATGTGATTGAAGCAGGCTTTCCCATCGCTTCCCCTGGCGATTTCGCTGCTGTCCAGGCCATCGCCCGGGAAATCAGGGGAGCGACTATCGCTGCCCTGGCCCGGGCCAACCAGCTGGATATCGACCGGGCCTGGGAAGCCATCAGGGAGGCGGAAGAGCCGCGCATCCACACCTTTATCGCCACCTCGGATATTCATCTCCAGTACAAATTGCAGAAAAGCCGGGAGGAAGTGCTGGCCCAGGCGGTGGAGGCGGTCAAATATGCCTGCCGTTATACCCCCAACGTGGAGTTTTCGGCAGAAGATGCCTTCCGCAGTGACATCGACTACCTGGCCCAGGTGGTAACAGCTGTAATAGATGCCGGGGCGAAGGTGGTCAATATCCCCGATACGGTGGGCTACGCCACCCCGGAAGAATTCGGGGCCTTTATCCGGGAACTGCGGGAAAAGGTTCCCAACCGGGACCAGGCTATTTTCTCCGTCCACTGTCACAATGACCTGGGCCTGGCGGTAGCCAACTCCCTGGCTGCCATTCTGGCCGGGGCCCAGCAGGTGGAATGCACCATCAATGGTATCGGGGAACGGGCGGGCAATGCCGCTCTGGAAGAGATCGTCATGGCCCTCTACACCCGGCGCTCCATTTTCCAGAAGGAGTTCCGGATTGTCACCGAGGAGATCTATCGTACCAGCCGCCTGGTTTCCGCTCTCACCGGAATGAAAGTCCAGCCCAACAAGGCGGTGGTGGGCAAAAACGCATTTGCCCATGAGTCGGGGATTCACCAGGATGGGGTGCTGAAAAACCGGGCCACTTATGAGATCATGAACCCGGAGCTGATCGGGCTGCATAAAAACACCATCGTCCTGGGCAAACATTCCGGACGCCATGCTTTCCGGGATCGTTTGCAACAACTGGGCTACCAGCTGGAAGGAGAACAGCTGGAACAGGCCTTCCAGCGCTTTAAGGAGCTAGCTGACCGCAAGGGGGAAATCTCGGACGAAGACCTGCTGGTCATAGTCGAAGGGGAAATATTGCGGGTACCGGAAACCTATACTCTGGAATACTTCCATATTTCCAGCGGCAGTGCAGTGGTACCTACTGCAACAGTTGTCTTGACGCGGGCCGGAGAACGGCTGGAAGAAGCGGCCTGTGGCGATGGGCCGGTAGATGCCATCTACAAGGCCATTGATAAACTGACCGGCAATACCGGCTGTCTGGTCCACTATGCCCTCAATGCTGTTACCGGCGGCAAGGATGCCCTGGGGGAAGTAACTGTCCGCCTCAAGGATGACAAGGGCAAAATCTTCGTCGGCCGTGGCCTGTCCACCGACGTGCTGGAGGCATCGGCCCGGGCTTATGTGGATGCTCTCAACAAACTGGAATATGAGCGGGCCCTGGGACTGGTCAATGGAGAACAGGTAAGGGAGAGTGTTTAAGACATGGCAATGACGATTACCGAGAAAATACTGGCTGCCCATGCCGGCCGGGAGCAGGTACAGGCCGGGGAATTGATCAATGTCAGGGTGGACCTGGTATTAGGCAATGATATCACCGCCCCCGTAGCCATCAAGGAATTCAGGAAAATCGGGGTGGAACGGGTTTTTGACCCGGAGCGGATCGCTCTGGTACCCGACCATTTCACTCCCAACAAGGATATCAAGTCAGCGGAACAGGCCAAACTGGTGCGGGAATTCGCCCGGGAGCAGGGCCTGACCAATTACTTTGAAGTAGGACGGATGGGGATTGAGCATTGTCTACTGCCGGAACAGGGTCTGGTGGGTCCCGGAGATGTGGTGATCGGGGCCGATTCCCATACCTGTACCTATGGCGCCTTAGGGGCCTTTTCCACCGGGGTCGGTTCTACCGACCTGGCAGCGGCCATGGCCCTGGGGGAAATCTGGTTTCGGGTACCGGAAACCATCAAGTTCGTTTACCACGGTCAACTGCGGCCCTGGGTCAGCGGCAAGGATCTGATTCTGCATACTATCGGCCTGATCGGGGTGGATGGAGCCCGCTACATGGCCATGGAATTCACCGGTGAGGCAATTGAAAACCTCTCTATGGATGGCCGTTTCACCATGTGCAATATGGCCATTGAAGCCGGGGCCAAAAACGGCATAATCGCTCCGGACCAGAAGACGCTGGAGTATGTGCAGGGGCGGGCCAAACGGCCCTGGCAGGTCTACCAGAGTGACTCCGATGCCCGGTATTATAAAGTAATCGATATCGATGCTGCGGCCATAGAGCCTACTGTTGCCTTCCCCCACCTGCCGGAAAATACCCGCCCCATCAGCCAGGTGGGCACGGTGGAAATCGACCAGGTGGTAATCGGCTCCTGTACCAATGGCCGCATTGAGGACCTGCGCATTGCCGCCCGCATTTTAGAAGGCAAGAAAGTCCATCCCCGGGTGCGCTGTATCGTTATCCCCGGCACCCAGGCCATTTACCAGCAGGCTATGGCGGAAGGGCTGATCAAGACCTTTATTGAAGCGGAATGCGCTGTCAGCACCCCCACCTGTGGTCCCTGTCTGGGCGGCCATATGGGTATTCTGGCCAAAGGGGAACGTGCTCTGGCCACCACCAACCGCAACTTCGTAGGCCGTATGGGCCACCCCGAAAGTGAAGTCTATCTGGCCAGTCCGGCTGTGGCTGCCGCTTCCGCCATCGCCGGGCAAATTGTGGCACCTGAGGAGGTATTGTAGGATGAAACTGCGTGGACGCACCTGGAAATTCGGTCATGACATCGACACTGATGCCATTATTCCTGCCCGCTATCTCAATACTTCCGAACCGGCGGAGCTGGCCAAACACGTGATGGAGGATGCTGACCCCACCTTCCCGGGCAAGGTGCAGGCCGGGGATATCATCGTGGCCGGGAAAAACTTCGGCTGCGGTTCTTCCCGGGAACATGCCCCCATTGCCATCAAGGCAGCGGGAGTCAGCTGTGTGATCGCCCAGTCCTATGCCCGCATTTTCTACCGCAATGCTTTCAATATCGGCCTGCCTATACTGGAAAGCCCGGAAGGGGCTGCGGCCATTGAGGAAGGCCAGGAGGTAGAAGTGGATTTGAATACCGGGGTGATCACCAATCTCACCACCGGGACTACCTACCAGGCTACCCCCTATCCGCCTTTCATGCAGGAACTGATCCTGGCTGGAGGCCTCATCAACTATACCCGCCGCCGGCTGGGGAAGGAGGCGTAGGGTGATGACAAAACTGATCGCCCTTTTGCCCGGGGATGGCATCGGCCAGGAAATCGTGCCTCAGGGCCGGAAAGTGCTGGAGGTAGTGGCCAGCCGCCTGAGGCTGGAACTGGAGTTTGAGGAAGGTTTGATCGGAGGAGCGGCCATTGATGCCACCGGCACCCCGCTGCCGGAAGCCACTCTGGATCTCTGCCGCCGCAGCACCGCTATCCTGCTGGGGGCAGTTGGGGGGCCAAAATGGGATAACCTGCCGGTTCATCTCCGTCCGGAAGCAGGGGCACTGCTGCCCCTGCGCAAGCAGCTGGGACTGTATGCCAACCTGCGCCCTGCTTTTCTCTTTGCTCCGCTGGCCAAGGCTTCCCCGCTGAAGCCGGAACTGATTGAGGGGTTGGACCTGCTGGCAGTGCGGGAATTGACCGGCGGCCTCTATTTCGGGGAGAAAAAAACCTTCCGCCGGGAAGACGGCCAGGAAACGGCCATCGATACTCTGGTCTATACGGAAGGGGAAATCGAGCGGATTGTGCGCCTGGCCTTTGAGCTGGCCCGCAAGCGCCGCCGCAAGGTCACCTCTGTAGACAAGGCCAATGTGCTGGAAAGCTCCCGCCTCTGGCGGCGGGTGGCGGAACGGGTGGCTCAGGATTATCCCGATGTCACCCTGGAGCATATGTATGTGGACAACTGCGCCATGCAACTGGTGCGCTGGCCCAAACAGTTTGATGTGATTGTCACCGAGAATATGTTCGGGGATATCCTGACCGACCAGGCTTCGGTTCTGGCTGGTTCCATCGGCATGCTGCCTTCCGCTTCCCTGGGGGGCGAAGTGGCCCTGTATGAGCCCAGCCACGGCTCAGCTCCCGATATCGCCGGTCAGGACAAGGCCAACCCCCTGGCTACCATCCTTTCCGTGGCCCTGATGTTGAAGTTCTCCCTGGATTGCGAAGAGGGAGCAAAGGCCATCGAACAGGCGGTAGCGGAAGTGCTGGCTGAAGGCTACCGGACGGCTGACCTCTGGGAGGAGGGAGCCAAACTGGTAGGCTGTCGGGCCATGGGGGATCTGGTGGCAGAAAAAGTAGCCGCTATTTTAGGCTAAGGAAAGGAGGAACACCCTTGGCGGTAAAAATCTACGATACCACTTTACGGGACGGCACCCAAGGGGAAGGCATCTCCTTTTCTGTGGATGACAAGCTGAAAATCGCCGGGCGTCTGGTGCAGATGGGTTTTCACTGGGTGGAAGGGGGCTGGCCCGGTTCCAACCCCAAGGACATGGAGTTTTTTCAGCGGGCCCGGGAGCAGGAATGGGCCCGTTCCCACCTGACAGCCTTTTCCAGCACCTGCCGGGTAGGCCAGCGGCCGGAAACGGATGTTATCATTCAGGCCTTGCTGGAGGCCGGCACTTACTGGGTGACTGTATTCGGCAAGAGCTGGGACCTGCATGTCACCGAGGCCCTCAATACCACCCTGGATGAAAACCTGCGCATTATCCGGGAAACCATTGCCTATCTGGTGCAGCAGGGCCGGCAGGTAATCTTCGATGCCGAGCATTTCTTCGATGGTTACAAGGCCAATCCTGACTATGCCAGGGCAGTGCTGGCAGCAGCCCGGGACGGCGGAGCCAGCTGGCTGGTTCTCTGTGATACCAATGGCGGTTCCCTGCCCTGGGAAGTGCAGGAAATTACCCGCCAGATCGGGCAGGAATTTGCCCTGCCCCTGGGCATCCACTGCCACAATGATGGCGAACTGGCGGTGGCCAACTCCCTGGCGGCGGTCCAGGGAGGCGCTACCATGGTGCAGGGCACCATTAACGGGTTCGGGGAGCGCTGCGGCAATGCCAATCTCTGCTCCATCCTGCCCAATCTCACTTTCAAGATGGCTGCGGAGACCATTCCCCGGGAGCAGCTGGCCCATCTGACCGAGCTGTCCCGCTATGTCAGCGAGCTGGCCAACCTGCACCATCCCAACAATTTGCCCTTTGTAGGCAAAAGCGCCTTTGCCCACAAGGGTGGTATCCATGTCAGTGCCATCCTGAAAAACCCGGGCACCTATGAACACCTGAACCCGGAACTGGTGGGCAATGAGCGCCGCGTCCTGGTCTCCGAACTGAGCGGGGCCAGTAATATCGTCTATAAAGCAGAGGAACTGGGGCTGGACCTGGACAACATCAGTGCCGAAGCCAGAGCCATCCTGCAGGAGATCAAGGAACTGGAACATCAGGGCTTCCAGTTTGAAGGAGCGGAGGGCACTCTGGAACTGATGTTGCGCCGGGCTTTTGAGAACTACCAGTATCCCTTTAATCTGGTGGCCTTTCGGGTGATCAATGAGAAGCGGGAAGGGGAGCGCTTCCACTCGGAGGCAGTGATCAAATTGCAAGTAGGGGACGAAATTATTCATACCGCTGCGGAAGGCAATGGCCCGGTGAATGCCCTGGACCGCTGCCTGCGCAAGGCCCTGGAGGGGGTATACCCCGCCATCCGGGAGATGCAATTGAGTGACTACAAGGTACGGGTTCTGAATGAAAAGGCAGGCACAGAAGCAAATGTACGGGTGTTGATTGAAACCACCGATGGCCATGACAGCTGGAATACAGTGGGGGTATCGGAAAATATTATCGAAGCCAGCTGGCAGGCTTTAGTGGACAGTCTGGCCTATGGGTTACTGAAACGGAAAAAGACCTCCGGTCCGCAGGAGTAGCGGACCGGGGGTCTTTTCAAGAAAGAAGGTATATAATTATGGATGATAGTCCAAAGCAAAAAGAAACTGAGGGGGAAGTGGAGGTGGAGATGATGGCAGTTTCCATGAAGCCAGCACCAGTCTTTACTGGTTCAGCTGCGAAAAAATTGATTGAACGGCTGGAAAATCCTAAAGATAACACAGCAATATTTCAGAAATGCATAGAACTGGCAAAGGCCATAAGGGAGAAGAAAGAATAAATATGATATCTTGAGTTTGAAAAGCTAGGCGGACCTTGCTAAACAGATAGCAGGGTCCGCTAATTTATTTTTAGGTTCAAAATTAAAAAGAAGCTGGTCCACAGAAAAAAGGGGCCAGCGGTCTTTTTTAGACAAAATTTGACAAAAATATTTGCTTAACTCAAGTATACTTCGACAAAAAAATCCCCTTACCTTATGTTACTATATTTACGTGTATTACCAAAATCATGAAAGGGTGAGGGGTAAATGAAACAAAGGCTGCTCAGCTTAATGCTAGTTTTCATCATGTTATTGAGCCAGGTCATGCCGGCGGCAGCTGGCACGGTACCAGGAAAAAACATGGGTCAGATACAATCTACCCCAGGCGAGTATATCGTCAAGCTGCGTAACAAGCAGGCAGGCAAGAAAGTCAAGGCTAATCTGCAAAAAGCCAGCATCACTGTCCTGAAGGAAAAGGGTGACCGGTTGCTGGTCAAGGCCAGGCCGGGACAGGATACCAGAAAACTGCAGGACATGATGGCAGCAGCCGACATCGAATATGTAGAACCCAACTATATTCTTCAGAAGGCAGATGTACAACCGGCAGAACCTTTGCAGGAATTACAGTGGGGATTACCAGCAGTCAAGGCTCCGGAAAGCTGGAACCTTATCTATCCTACTGCTCCGGAAGTAACGGTGGCAGTGGTGGATACCGGGGTGGACTATACTCACCCTGATCTCAAAGATCGAGTGGACACCGAGTATGACCGGGATCTAGTTAACAATGACGATGATGCCATGGATGACGAAGGCCACGGTACCCATGTGGCCGGGATTATCGCTGCGGCTATTAATGGCCGGGGTATTAGCGGGGTAAGCGGGCCGGCCAATATCCGCATTTTGCCGGTAAAGGTGCTGAACGCCTGGGGTTCCGGCAGTGTATTTGATATTGCCGAAGGTATTCGCTATGCCGCTGACCGGGGAGCAGCGGTAATCAACATGAGCCTGGGTGGCAAGGTCTACAGCCGGACCCTGGCTGAGGCAGTAGCATATGCCCAAAACAAGGGGGCTCTAATTGTAGCTGCTGCCGGCAACAGCGATGATAATGTAGAATACTTTACTCCGGCCAGTTTGCCGGGGGTACTGGCAGTAGGCGCAATCGATGAGAACAAGGAAAAAGCATACTTTTCTAACTGGGGGCGCAAATTGGATCTGGTAGCGCCTGGTGTGGAAATTCTCAGCTCTATTCCGGAATTTGTCTATGATTATTATAAGGATGATAAGTACTTCCAGGAAAAGTTTATCAAAGACCAGGGCGCATCCTATCTCTACGCATCCGGTACTTCCATGGCTGCTCCCCATGTGGCCGGAGCTGCGGCATTGCTCAAAGCCGTTAAACCAGATTTAAAACAGCAGGAAATAGCCGCTATTCTCCTGGCCAATGCCGAAGACCTGGGGGCCCCGGGCTTTGATGATAAATATGGTTATGGCCTGCTGGATATCCAGAAAGCATTAAACAATCTGGAGAATAAAATAACCAGGGTCCAAATCCACAATCCGCGGCCAGGCCAGTTGATCTGGGGTAAGACAGACGTTAAAGTAGAACTGAACCAGCCACGCTCCGGGCAGACTTTGAAATTAACCTTAATCGGGCCTGATAACACGGAAATTTCTCTGCCGGATCAGGAAGTACAGGAAGACAAATTTGTTTATCTGACCGAGCTGGATATTGATAAAGTGCTGACCAATACCGGTGAGACCATTCCTTTACCTGACGGCGATTATCTGATCAAGGCGGAATTAGTTGAGGGCCAGGAAACAGTAGCAACAGAAGAATTATCTTTTCAGGTTAAACGAGAGCTCCAAAACGGGATACAGGTTCAGGTTTTTGATCCGGAAGGGAAACCGGCTGATCGGGCCTGGGTAATCCTGATGCACAAAGGCTACTGGGACGAACAGGGATGGCATGATGGCTGGCCTTTAGACATTGCCTATTTTGGCATTACCGACCATTTTGGCCAGTTAACTATACCGGCAGCAGATGCGGTAGACGGCAACAAGTATGACTTATATGTTTTGAGTGACCCGTATCTGCCGGACTCTACGCCCTTTTTATACCGCAAAACAGTGAGCCAACCCGGGAAAATTACTTTCTATGGTACAGGCTTACAGCAGGTTAAGGTCAAGCTGGAAGATCGCCAGAATCAGCCGGTAGCTGCTGCTGAAATCATGATAGACATGATAGAAAATGATTTTAACTATTACGGCTTCTCCTTGCCGCTGGGCAAAACTGATGCCAATGGCGAATTAATGGCATATGTGGATAAAGGGTTATACCGGTTCCAGGCTCTGGAAACCGATCCTTCAGATCATCAGATTATGATGTTGCAAACCGATAATATTAGCCTGAACGGAATGCAGGACATAAAAACTGTAAATTTCGATCTGGAAAAAGCCGGGATTGTGCGTTTGAGCGATACCACGCCGGATAAGCTGCAGGTAACGGCTTTTCTGGACGGAGTCGGAATCGGATTGCCTTTGACCAAGGATGTGGAAGCCCTGGTAACAGCCCGCGATTATTTCCCTGCCTTTCTTAATGAAACTACGGATGAAACCAAAATGAACTGGTTTTATTTTACATCACTAATGCAACCACTCACACTTACGGCCGGCCAAGTCCAGGAAATAGACCTGGGAGGAGAATGGTCAACTACGTTACAGGTTTTTGAACCTGATCCCTATATGCAGACGCAGGAAGTTGTTGGCCAGGTGTTGACCCAAACTCAAGCTGGCCAGCGTTTATGGGAAGTTTACCGGGAAAAAGGGGAAACAGAACCGGACGGTACAGTACAAATGTTGTTGAAAGGTGAAAAGGGTAAACCGAAATTTGTGAACCTGTCGGCAAAGGGTCTGCAGGAGGAAGAAGAAAGCGGCTTCGTCTGGCCGGAAATGAAGATTTATGATCAGGAAGGCAATGAAGTAGTCAATGCCAAAGCCGAAGCCTATTGGAGCAACTTTTTCATTGCCACGGAAAACCTGGCAGAAGGCAAATATACAGCCATATATACCCTGAACGGCGGGCCTTTGGTAAAAGATCAGCAGGCTGAAACTGGGTTCCAGGTGGCACATGAAGATGGGAAAGATACCCTGGGCGAAATCACCGTTCAGGTAACCGATGTGGATGGCCAAACACCGGCCCGAAATCCGTTCCTGCTGATTTTCGAAGTAACACCTGACCAGGAATCTTCTTTTCCAATTTATGCTGATTATGGCGATGAAAACGGCATGGTCGCCATCCCCGGCGGATTGCTCGCGGAAGACCGGCAGTATTATCTGCTGGTGCAAAATACCGAAGCAGAAGAACGGGCATTGGCCTGGTTTGAATTCAAGAAAGCAGAAACCGTAGATCATGTTCTAAAAGTTGATCTTTCTAAGACTACAAAGGTTCAGTTTAGGGCAGATTTGCCAGAGGACTTTAATGGCTATGCCTCTGCCATTGCCAGGTTGAAAGATGCCAGAGGGAAGGTACTGTGGGAAACCTGGTTGACCGACATCAATGATCAGGAAAGTGTGCGCCTGACCCCGGGGAGCTACGATTTCGCCCTCTATGTCTGGGATGAACAAAACCAGCAAACTCTAGCCTATTTGACTGCTGCGAATCAGACGGTGCCGGCGGATGCAGGGGGCCAGATGGAATTTTCTCTGGCAAATGCTGTAACGATCAGCGTGGAAAATGACGATGATTCCCTGATTGTACTGAATCAGGCAGGCGGCCTATTCGGATACTTAATTGATCCCGGGGCTGCACGGCAATTTAAAGTTTCTCCCGGCCAATACCGGTTCCAGTACTTGCTCAATAAACAGGAGAATGAAGAACACTGGTTCTATGTCCTGGGAGAAGATGTCGCCAGAACCGTTGACGGTGCAGCCACGCTCGAATTTGACGACGAAATGCACATGGAGTTTGAGCTAAAAGATGAGTTCCGCCGCGGAGATACGCTGACGGGAACGGTAAAGATTGCTGATTCTCATGGTAATCGCTTAACCAATATCTGGGCTTACTCTGATTACTATGAGATTTACCGCCAGGGCCAGGTGCTGGTGAAGGATAAGCAAGGCGACTATCTGTTTATGGATTTCCATAAACAGTCCGGATTGAATGTAATCCAGAAGAAAAATCACTTCCTGATTGCGCCCATTCTGAACATCTACGATCAACAGGGCAAGCAGCTGGTGCATAAAAAGGATTATCTCCACTATCGGGAAATCAGCCACTGGCTCAGTCCCGTTTTCCAGACCGGACAAACTTACAGGGCTGAGCTTTATCTGGGAGTGAGCCCATCGCAAACCCTGACGCAGAACAGGGAATTTACCATATTGCCGGGTAATAATGCCGATCTGGCCAGGATTTTGATTAACGGCCAGCCGCTGGCAGATTTCGAGCCGAATAAGACCGAATACACGGTGACGTTGCCCTATGGCGCGGAGTTGCCCACGGTAGAAGCCTTTGCTCAGGACGAGCTGGCCAGGGTGGAGATCCAGAAACCAGCGCCCGGCAATTCGCTAGCCCTGATTACGGTAACGGCGGAAGATGGCACAGAAAAGGTTTATACTATTAAATTTGTCTGGGCAGAAAATCCTTTTAGCATCAAGGTCCAATTCCTGTATAATGGTGAGCGGGCTGATTTCCTGGCAGACGGGAAAAGTCTGGATGCAGAGGTGGAAGTGAGAAATTGTCAGGCACAAGGGCAGCAAGTAATGGTCATCGTTGCCCTGTATAACCAGCATAACCAGATGGAGAATTTCGTTTATGTCTCCAAATTCATTGAAGCCGGAGCCGTTGAATATTTGCATGCTGGTTTTAACCTGCCCAGTAATGTTAATGGCTACAAAGTTAAAGTCTTTATCTGGGATGGCATGAATCTGGCTGAAACTAAAGCGACGCCATTAAGCAAGGAATTTCTTATCACTGCAGCGGAAAGGAATGGGGCCCGGTGAGAAAATATCCAATAATAATATTAGCCCTGTTGTTTATGCTGTTCGGGTCGGGAATTAACCCGGCCCGGGCAGCAGCGGGATTCAGCAATGTTAGCGTCAGTTTCCGGCACTCAGACAGCAGGTTTGTCATTACCGGAAATTTTGGCGACCTGGCTGGAAAAATGGTAACCCTCTTGATTTTTGACCCGGAAGGGAAACCGGTATATATTGACCAGGGTTTAACCGGCGCCCGGGGAGCCTTCAGTTTTCAGGGACCGGTCAGCCGCCCGGTTAAAGGTTTGTATAAAATCAGGCTGGGCGGTGAAGGTAATGATGCGCCTTATGAAACCGAATATGAATACAAACAGCCTCAAATAACAGGCGGAGGAGGCAGCGGAGGCGGTGGCAGCAGCAGCCCTGCGCCTGCTAGTGCCGTTGACCTGGGGAACAGTGCCAGTAGCCAGGTCCGGGAGGAGAATGGCCGTCAGGTGCAGGAGACAGTCCTGGATGAAGCCAGAGCCGCAGCTGCTCTCAGCCAGGTTGCTGTTCGGGGAGAGGTTAATCTTACTATAAGTGGGACAGCCGCGGAAAACCGCATAACCATACCATCCCCAGTATTTAAAATAATGGAGGAAAAAGCAGTAACCCTCGAAATCCAAACGGAGAGCGCCGGCTACACTCTGCCTCTACAGGCCCTGGAGGGGCAGAAGGCCAACGGCGGGCTGGTACTGACCATCAGTAAAATCAAGGCTGAGGAAGAGAAGCAGTGGCGGCAGGCAATGGCAGCAGCTGGACTGGAACTGGCCGTTACACCGGTAGAATTCAAGGTAGAAGTGATTAATGACGGGCAAAAGCAGGAAGTCAGGCAATTTAACCGCTATGTCAGCCGTACCCTGTATTATGCTGGCACAGGGCAGGAAAATCTGGTAGGGGTAGTATTAAATGCCGATGGCAGTTTTGCCCCGGTCCCCACCCTGGTGACCAGAGAGAACGGTAAAGTAGCAGTAGTGATAAAAAGGCGCAGCAACAGCACTTATGCAGTTGTTGCGGCTCCCCGGCGGACTTTTGCTGATCTGAACCAGCACTGGGCCAGGAAAGAGGTGGAACAGCTGGCCGGCAGGATGATCATTAAAGGGATCGATGCGAAACGGTTCAATCCTGCGGGCAAGGTGACCAGGTCGGAGCTGGCAGCCATGCTGGTGCGGGCCCTGGGTTTGTCCGAACAGCAGACTGGTTCGGCTAAAGCTTTTTCTGATGTACCGGCTCAGGCCTGGTATGCCAGGGCAGTGGCTGAAGCGACGGCGGCCGGTTTGCTGGTAGGTTATCAAGATGGGCGTTTCCGGCCTTTACAACCGGTAAGCCGGGAGGAGATGGCGGTGATCCTGGTGAGAGCTATGAAGCTGGCCGGTACCGGGGTAAAGCCGGAAACAAAGGCGGAGCTGGCCAAATTGCAGGACTGGCAGCAGATCAGCACCTGGGCGCAGGAGGATGTGGCCGCAGCGGTGAAACTGGAGCTGTTTGCCGGGGATGAGAAAGGACGGTTTAATGGTGGGAACAAGGCCAGCCGGGCGGAAACGGCTCTGGTGTTGCAACGATTGCTGGTGAAAGCCGGGTTGATGTAGTTAAAAGGGAAAGGACCTCCGGTCCGCAGGAATAGCGGGCCGGAGGTCTTTTGATTATCAAAACAAATTTAGCGACAGCAGAATATACTGGAGTAAAGGAAAAACTGGGAGGCAACCAAAATGGAAGAAATTAAGCGCTATATTATCAGGCTGAAGCATAGAGGTTGGCGGAAAAAGGCTAAACTTCTGAATCGTTCGTTGGCGGGGAAAATAATTCATACTTATGAGACCCTACCGTATCTGGTGGTGGCATTAAGTTCTGAAGAAGCTAACAGCATACGGGGAGAGGATGGATTAGTGGAAATATTTGAGGACGGGTTGGCTACCACACAGGAGCAACAGGTACCCTGGGGAGTGTCGGTCATCAAAGGGTCCAAGGGCGTAACCCAGTCCGGTATCCGTGGAGAAGGGGTACGAGTGGGTATACTGGACACTGGCATTGACTTAAATCATCCGGACCTGCGAGTTGCTGGTGGAATAACCTTTGTGGGCAATTCCTTTCAGGATGACAATGGCCACGGTACCCATGTAGCTGGAATAATTGCAGCACAGGACAATGATCAGGGTGTGGTGGGCGTAGCACCGGGTGTTGAGCTGTTTGCTATTAAAGCACTGAACAGCGCCGGTAATGGCTGGTACAGCGATATAGCTGCCGGGCTAGAATGGGCGGTAAAAAACAAGCTTGATATAATTAACCTGAGTTTAGGTGGAAATCAGGATAATGCCTTACTGCGGGCAGCGGTGAAAAAGGCGGCTAATGCTGGAATATTGCTGGTGGCGGCAGCAGGCAATTCCGGCAATGAAGAGGGGAGCGGGGATACGGTACTGTTCCCGGCTAAATATCCAGAAGTGATTGCTGTGGCGGCTATTGACCGACAATGGCAACGAGCGGCTTTTTCCAGTACCGGACCCCAGGTAGAACTGGCTGCCCCCGGGGTGGAAATACTCAGCACCAATCTCTGGGGAGGATATAGGACAATGAGCGGTACCTCCATGGCAACACCGCATATTACCGGGCTGGCAGCTCTGCTGAAATCTGCTCTACCTCAGTTAACAGCCCCAGAGCTCAGGCGGCGGCTGGGGGAAGGAGTAATTGATCTGGGGCCGAAAGGACGGGACTCCTGGTATGGTTATGGGTTGCCTACCGGGGGGTTAGTTTTGCCGCAAACACAACCTGACAATACGCCACCTCAGCTTTACCTTATGGGCTTGCCGCCTGGTGAACCTGTTAGCGGTGAAGTAAACCTGGAAATTCTGGCCTTTGATCCCAGTAGAATAAAAGAAGTACAGCTGTTGATTGACCAGATACCAGTGGCCAAATGGACGACAGCACCTTACCGTTATGCCTGGGATACTCGGAAAGTGCCTGTGGGTGAACACCAGTTAACGGTATATGCGCTTGATGGTATGGGTAACCTGGGAGAACTGAGGCAAATAGTAAAGGTTGTACCAACGGTAACTATCCTTGAGCCACCGGCGGGAACAGTAGCCAGGCATCAGGTGCGGGTACGGGCTGTGTTTTCACCTAATGCGGTGATCGAAGGGGCGGAATTTTATGTAGATGGCATTAAGCGGGAAGAGGCCCGAGTGACAGCTAATGAAGTGGAATTTAGCTGGGACAGCGGTGAGGTCAGTCAAAGTGGATTATCAGTGCATACCCTGAAAATTATCGGTATTACTGCTACAGGTATGACTGGAACAGGCAGTGTTCAGGTTAAGGTGCGCAATCCAGTAGTGCAAATTTATGCCCCGGCAGCTGGCAGTGTACTGGGCGGAGATACTGTCGATGTTTTTGTGCAAGCCAGTGACCAGGAAGGAATAGAACGGGTCGAGATGTTTTGGGACGAAGAACTTATTGGCAGTATAGCTGGTGGCACTCAACCATACCGGTTTGCCTTATCACTTAAGGAGAAAAGGGCGGGAAGCCATATTCTTAAAGCTATTGCCTACACACCAGGGGGCAGACGGGCTATAAGTCCGGCGGTAAAGGTGCAAAAAGGGGTGGAGATCCTGTGGCTCAGTCCCATTCCGGGGACGAGAATTTGGGGGAAAAAAGAAGTCAAGGTGCGATTCGGTGAGCCGGTTAGCCGGGCAGAGCTGCTGGTAAATGATCAGCGACTGGGAATCAGATACCCGAATGGTACGGGTCCGGTAAGTTGGACGCTGGATGCTGCAGCGTATCCGGACTTGACGGTATTGGTGCTAAAAGTGCTGGCTCTGGCAGCAGAAGAACGAATTATCAGCTCAATGATTGTGCCATTAACGGTGGACAGCCAGGCATGAGAAAAACGCAAGCTGCAGGTTTTTGTCGAAATATGACTAAAAATATTTGCTTAACCAGAGCAGGAAAATCAAAACAAATATAGAAAAAGAAATTTATTGTATAGAATATTCTGCAGAAAGGGGCTGAAAAGTTTGCATAAAAAAATAATTTCCGTCATTTGCGTCCTATTCTTGCTGTTGACGGAATTTTTTCCTGCGCGGCAGGCAGGGGCAGTTGAAGACAAGGCTGGTGTGGGCTATGTGGCCCTGGGGGATTCGCTGGCCCTGGGTGTAGGCAGCTCTAAAAGTTATGTCCAGAGATTTTACGAGCAAATAAAAGACAGGCGGGGCGTCAAGGAATTGACCCTGATCGCAGAAGAACAGGCAACCAGCAGGGATCTGCTCCGGTTTGTTACCGATCCGGCCAATCGGGAAGCGATCAAAAAGGCCAGGGTGATTACCATCTGGTTTGGCGCCCATGATTTCATGCAGGCAGTGAGACGCAATCCCCACAATTACCGGCAGGCCGGAAATGAGTTGAAAGAGAACTTGATTACTGCGGTGCAATTAATAAGGTCTATTAATACCGGTAAGGATACTACCATCTATCTGCTCAACTTCTACAACCCGGCACCCGGAGAAAAAGTTCCAGGGGTGAGGACTACCGATCCGGCAGAGAAAAAGTATGAAGCCTTTGATTTGTTGATTCCTTACCTGAATGGTTTTATTGCTGATGCCGTGAAACAGGTCAACAGTGACCCCTATATGCCTCCTGTGGTGATTGTGGATGTGTTCAAGTCCCTGCAGGAGCTGGGGTCAGATAAATATCTGGGCAAAGGAAAGGATCCGATTTATCAGGACTACAGTAATGCCCATCTCTCCGATGCCGGGCACCAGGCGGTAGCTGAGGCACTGTTCAAGGCTCCCGTCAGCATCCGGCCGGGCAGGCCGCTGGCTCCTTCCCAGGTAGAAGAGTTCTCCCTGCCGGCTAACGGTGGAACCGTTAGTGCAAATCAGGGACGGTTGACAGTGGATTTTGGCAATAGCAGTTTGCCGGCCAATGCCTTGCTTTATGTCAAAATCTATGAAGAGGCGCCTTTTATCATCAGGGGCGATCTGCTCAGCCCGGTTTATGATCTGACTCTGTCCTTTAAACCGGCACAAGCCTTCAAAATTAGCTTTAAGCTGGATCAGAGCAAAGTTCAGGGTGAAAAAAATATTTATCTCTTCGAATTTAAAGGCAATGGTCAAAAACTGAAAGTCCGGCAGCAAAATTTTGATGCTGCTACCGGGACCATTACTGCCAGTATTAAACGAGGCGGTTTATACGGGGTAGTAGCTGTGAAGAACAGTTTCCCCGATACTGCTAAACACTGGGCCAGAGGGGAGATCGAAAAAATCGCCGGGTTGGCCGTAATCGATGGAGATGAGCAGGGATACTTCCGGCCAGAGCAGCCGGTTGCCCGGGCAGAAGCGGCTAAAATGCTGGTGGAAGCCACAGGAGCAGAAATAGAGGATAGCGCCACTGCGACCTTCTCTGATGTCCAGAGTTCGGCCTGGTATGCGCCCTATGTGGCTGCAGCGGCCAAAGCCGGACTGATGCAGGGGTATCAGGGCAAGTTTCGGCCAGGGGATAAGTTAACCCGGCAGGAGCTGGCAGTGATCCTGGAACGGGCTTATGGGAGCAAAATCAAGGGCGGAAATGGCGGTAAGCTGGAGAGCTACAGCGACCGGCAGCAGGTAGCCACCTGGGCGCAGGGAGCAGTGAACAAACTGGTGGAAGCCGGCATCCTGAAAGGACGGGAAAAAAATAAACTGGCTCCGGCAGGAGTGACGACAAGAGCTGAACTGGCAGCGTTGCTGGCCAGATTGATGTCATAAGGGAAAAAGCGGTACCAGGCCGTAAGGCGAGGTACCGCTTTTGCAGTTTATCGGTATTCTTCCGCCCGGTGGTAGCGGTAGAACTGGCTGTAGGACATGGAGAAGTAGAGGGTTTGGGCACGCGGGATAAATCGGTTGCCCGCCAGGTAACCGGCATCCCAGGTAGGGTCCAGGGGTTGCCATTTGCCGTCCAGCAGGACTTCGGCCCAGGAGTGTTCGTACCAGACGCGGTCATAGGCCTGGCCCACCACTACCCTGGCCGGCAGGTTAGCGGCGCGCAGGAGAGCTACCGTCAGATTGGCATAATCCAGGCAGAGGCCCTTGCGGCTGGCCAGGGTGGCCAGGGCGCCTGAACCGGGACCATAAAGTTGCTGGCTGCTGAGGCGAGCAGCATCATAGGCTATATTGCTGGTTACCCAGCGGTAAATATTATAGGCTTTTGGTCTGGCGCCGGCGTTTTTTCCAACCAGATCCTGGGCCAGTTTCCGCAAGGTGGGATGGTCGCTTTCCACGCCACTGCCAGGCAGGAGATAACGTCGGTCCGGCAAGTCGATAGCTTCCAGACGTGCTTCAGCCTCGATCTGGTAGAGGAAAGCAGCACCGGCCGGGAGATAAACGGTCAGGTAATACTGGCCGCTGCCAAAGCGCAACCAGAAGGAACCAGTGATAGCACCGTTACGGACCGGGAAGTAATAGGCGGCGCGGTCATCGCCGCGACGGATTTCCACCAGTACCTGTCCGGCAGGCAAGTTCTGACCCTGAATCAGCAATTGTCCCGGTTGAGCGGGATTGATTTTTACCTTTACCAATTCGGAAGTTAAGGGTTCCAGCCACCTGACACCAGGCTGGGCAGCTGCCCAGGCCGGCACTGCGGCTATTAGCCAGAGCAGAAACAGGAGAATCAGACTCACGCTTCGCTTCCTCATAAAATATCGCCCCCAGCGGGAAGGGAAAGCCGGGGGCGCGTACAGTAAAGGGTGGGAAAGAAACAGCCTGCTTTCCACTGGAAAGCAGGCTGCTCAAAATGGCTATAGTGCCATTACCCTTTGCCATATGAGCAGCCTGGCAATCATAGTTCCCGACGGGAACCTTAGACCCATGGCTTTGCGCCCCAGGCTTTCGCCTGGTTTGCCCGTTGTCTTCTGTTCTTACCCAATATATTCGGGGTTAAATGGAAAAATCCTGCCTCTAGCAAGAAGTTCTAATTTAATAGAAAAATCGCCAATTTAACGACAGCGGAATATAATGCAACAAAAAGACAGAGGAGGCAAACCGGATGGAAGGCAAGAAGCGTTATATTCTCAAACTGGAAGAACGTTACTGGCGACGGCGGCGTGAAGGCTTACTGCGCTCTCTTTCCGGCAAGATAGTCCGCAGTTTTGAAACTATGCCTTATCTGGTAATTGAATTGAACCAGACTGAAGTTGAGCAGATACGGAACCTGCGCGGGGTAATGGAAGTTTTTGAAGATGAACAGGCCACCACCCAGGAACAGCAAATACCCTGGGGGGTGGCGGTGCTGGCAGGCCCGCAGGTGGCGAGCCAGCTGGGGGTCAATGGTTCAGGAGTAAGGGTAGGGGTGCTGGATACAGGAATTGATTTACAGCATCCTGATTTGAAGGTGGCCGGAGGGATTGCGCTGACAGGGGACAGCTTCCAGGATGATAATGGTCATGGCACCCATGTGGCCGGGATAATAGCGGCTCAGGACAATAGCCAAGGGGTAGTCGGGATTGCCCCGGGGGTCGAGCTCTTTGCTATCAAGGCCCTGAACAGTGCGGGGAGCGGCTGGTACAGCGACATAGCGGCTGGTCTGGAATGGGCCATCAAAAACCGGCTGGATATAGTCAACCTGAGCCTGGGAGGAAAACAGAACAATCCCCTTTTGCGGTATGCGGTGAAAAGAGCAGCCAGAGCGGGAATCCTGCTAATGGCTGCGGCGGGCAATGCTGGGAACGAAGAAGGAAAAGGGGATACCGTTCTCTATCCGGCCAGGTATCCGGAAGTGATGGCCGTAGGAGCGATTGACCGTCAGTGGCAACGGGCTCCCTTTTCCAGCACTGGCCCGGCCCTGGATCTGGTAGCGCCGGGGGTGGAGATTCTCAGTACTATACCGGGGGGAGATTATAAGGTGATGAGCGGAACATCGATGGCCAGTCCCCATATCACCGGGCTGGCAGCCTTATTGAAATCCGCCTATCCCAGGCTGAAAGCGAAAGAGATCAGGCAACGGCTGACAGCTGGTGCAATTGATCTGGGCAGTAAAGGATGGGACAGCTGGTATGGCTATGGGCTGCCCACTGGCATCCAGGTTCTGGGCAAAAGAAAACCCCGCTAAGCGGGGTTTTCAGTTTGCGGCCAGCAATCTTTGCAGACCGGCCAGGGTGTCACTGACCAGCAGGGCCAGGGGTTTGCTGAGGGCCTGGATTTGCTGCTGGGGTGGTAAAGTGGTCAGGGGTTTTTGCAGTAATAGTTTTTGCTCTGCTTCTGGCAAGCGATAGAATTCGTAGAGGAAGCGGGCAGCCAGCTCATTGCGATTCCAGCCCACCAGTTTGTTGACGATGATCACAGTCAGTTGCTCTCGACCGGTATCAGGGGTGAGGTCCGGCAAAAGGGCCTGGATTTGCGCATCAGGAACGGTTTTGAGTTGAGCTAGTACCAGTTGATCCAGCTGGGCCCGGCTCAGCTGCTTGGCCTGGCTGGCCAGGGCCAGAGCCACCGTTTCCGCACCGGTAGTACCGGGTTGCCGGGCCTGCAGCTGGGCGACAGGAGCGACCGGTTTCTGGTTAACCGGGGCGGGAGCCGGCGGGGCTGGTGTGGCTTTTTTGGCAGCCGCCTCTTTGATTTGTTCCTCCAGCTCCTGCCATTGCTCTACACTGAGCAGGCCCTGATCAAGGAATTTTAATAACTGGGCCTCAGTTAATCCACCTTGCTGATAAAGAGGCAGCAAATCCGAGGTAGTGAGTCGGCCCTGGGTTAAGAGCAACTGAAAGGTATCGAAGTTTTCCCCGCTGATTTTCCCTTTTGCTACGGCTTGCAGTTCCTGCATACGCTGCCGGGCCTGCCGGGTCTGTTCAGCCAGGGTGATGACTTCCGGATGGTCGACAGTGCTGGCCGCCTGGGCAGCGGTGATACTTGGACCGCGAAAGTTTTTGTAGTAGTTGAGCCAGTGGGGATCGACAGTCCATTCAGTGTGGTACTGCTGCCAGTAAAAGATGGAAGCCAGCAAAAAATATAAGGAAAAGGCGGAAAAATAGGTGACAGGACGTTTTTTTCTTTTTTGCAAGGCAAGTAAAGCCAGGACTAAGGTAAACAGAGTTAAAGCGACAATAGCTAGTAAGATATATAAGGACAATGGACTCACCTCTTTTTAGTTTGGTCTAAGAAAATTTTAGCATGGAATATAAAAATTTCATGTCGAAATATGATGGCCAAAACCAGGAATAAAAGAAAATTTTCAACAAAATAAGAGTCAAAATGTCGATAAAAAAATAAAATTGAATACACAATTCGACACAAATTTAAAGATGGTTTAGATATAATAAAAAATGGACAAAAAACCAAATATTAAGGGGGCATTTTTGTGCAACTGGAAGAAGAAATTGACCTGCGCGAATTAGGGCAAACGCTGTGGAAACACAAGCTTATCCTGTTTCTGATACCGTTACTTGCAGTCATTACCAGTGCTATTCTCAGTTTCTTTGTTTTACCCCCGGTATATGAAGCCTCAGCTACGCTGCTGGTGAACAAAGGTGGACAAAAACTGATCCGGGATGATTACACCAGTTTGCTGGCTGCCAAGGAGCTGGTGAAAACCTATAACGAAATTGTGAAAAGCCGCACAGTGGCGGAAAAAGTGGCCCAGAATCTGGGCGGGGAACTGAAACCGGAAGAAATCCAGGAGATGCTGAAAGTCAGTTTACTGAAGGATACCATTATGCTGACTATCAGTGCCGAGGATACCAACCAGGAACGGGTAGCCCATCTTGTTAATACCGTTGCCTATGTGTTTGCCGATGAGATTAAGGATGTAATGGCAGTAGACAATGTCAAGGTGGTGGATCCAGCGGTAAGGCCGGAGAAACCGGTGAAACCGAAAAAAGCGATAAACATTGCCATGGCTCTGGTACTGGGTTTTATGGTGGCAGCAGGCTTGATCTTCTTGCTGGAATTCCTGGATGACAGTCTCAAGACACCGGAAGATGTAGAAAAGTATCTGGAGATATCCGTGCTGGGCATCATACCCCGCCGGGATTAAGGGAGGGCAGATGATGGAACGGCTAATCGTGGACAAGGAACCGAAATCACCGCTGGCGGAAGCATACCGACGCCTGCGCACCAATATCCAGTATGCCAATGTGGCCCATGAGCTGAAAACTATCCTGTTTACCAGTGCTGGGCCCGGGGAAGGCAAGTCTTCGGTAGCGGCCAATTATGCGGCGCTGGTGGCCCAGCAGAAGAAGGAAGTAATCCTGGTGGATTGTGATTTGCGCAGGCCCAGTTTGCACAGGGTCTTTGACTTAAAAAACAGCCGGGGATTGACCAATGTCATGACCCATGATTTTGAACTAAAGGATGTTCTGCAGACTACCAGTGTGCCCGGGTTGAGGGTACTGACTTCCGGCCCGATTCCCCCCAATCCGGTAGAATTACTAGCTGCAGAAGAAATGGATAACATAATGGGCAGGTTGATGGAGATGGCAGATCTGGTGGTCATCGATACGCCGCCCATCCAGGCTGTAACGGATGCTCTGGTGCTGGCACCGAAGGTAGATGGGGTGGTGCTGGTGTTGATGGCAGCAGCGGTGAGCAGACAGCAGGCCCGACTGGCCAAAGAAGGGATTCAGCGGGTCGGGGGACGACTGCTGGGGGCTGTGTTGAATGGGGTGGAAATGAAGAAGGGTAGCTACTATTACTATAATTATCATTATAGCTATGGGGTGAGCGAATAGAAAACAGGAAGGAGAGGGGAAGAGAGTGGGGATTATCCGCAAAAGAGAACTTATCCGGGAGCTGATCTGGCTGGCCCAGGTACCGGTAGTCGGTGCAGGTGTGTTGACAGCGGCAATATTTCGTTTTGGCTGGATCGGGGCTATACCTGTCAATGATCGCTTGTTTTCCTTTTCGGCTGCTGTATTGTGGCTGCTGGCCGTCAAACTGGCGGAAGATAACCGTTTGATCTGGCAGGAACTGGGAAAGCAAATGATGCGCTTGCTCAAAACCTGGCTGGCATATATTTTTGCCTTACTGGTTTTACTGGTAGGGATTAAGCTGGATATCAGCCGGGTGTTTCTGGGGGTATTTTCACTCTCGCTGCTATTATATAGCCTGCTTGCGCGTTTTGGTCTGCTCTGGTATGCCCGGCAGAGTCAAAAAGAGGACAGGGTGCGCGTTTTGCTGGTGGGCAGTGGCGAAATGGCCAATTATGCCGTGCGGCATATAGAAGAGAAAACGGGGCAAGATGTGCAGATTATCGGAATCCTGGGAGAAGAGCAGCTTCCCGGCATCCGCTGGCTGGGCACCGTCAATGAACTGGGGCGGGTGCTGCATGAGGAAGTGGTGGATGAAATTCTGATCGCCATGCCGCTCAAGGATTATGAGGAATGGAAGTGGGTTATTGACCGGGGAGAAGAAGAAGGCAAAACGGTGCATTTGCTGGCAAACCTGGGTGAAAAACGGCTGATCAGAGGGCAGGCCGGTGAACTGGCGGATTTACCGGTGATTTCCTATATGCCGTCAAAGCAGAACATCTGGCAGAGGATGGCCAAAAGAGCTTTTGATGTGGTCTTTTCCTCCCTGGTGCTGATTGGAGGAGCGCCGGTTTTCTTGCTGATTGCTATCCTGATCAAGCTGGATTCTAAAGGCCCGGTCTTTTTCATTCAGCCGCGGGTGGGTCTGAATGGCCGGATCTTCAAGATGATCAAGTTCCGCACCATGGTGCCGGATGCGGAAGCCCGGCTGAAAGAAGTGGCCCATCTCAATGAAATGGACGGGCCGGTGTTCAAGATCACCAATGATCCGCGAATTACCAGGGTGGGCAAGTTTTTGCGCAAGACCAGCCTGGATGAGTTACCGCAGTTTATCAACGTGCTGCTGGGAGATATGAGTGTGGTAGGACCGAGGCCGGCGCTGCCGCGGGAGGTGGCCCAGTATGATAGCCGCTATCGCAGGAGGCTGTCGGTGAAGCCGGGGATTACCTGTATCTGGCAGGTCTCGGGGCGAAATGATGTGAGTTTTGAAGAATGGATGGAAATGGATATGGAGTATATAGACCGGGCTAGTTTGTGGCTGGATCTGGCGCTGGTGGTAAAGACGGTATTTAAGATGGCTGAGGGGAAGTGAATGAAAATATCTTTTAAAAAAGAAATCGTTTTTAATTATTTATATATTATTATAATGTTAATCTTAATACTACTTAATCAATTAATAAATGAAGATATAATAATTAACAATATAATTACACTAGTGTTAATTGTAATTTTTGCTATTTGCTCTGCATATAAGTTATCAATAAATTTAATCATTAAAAATTTTATTTTCTTTATAATTGTATTTCATGCAAAAATTAATAGCTTGCTTACAGGAACAGATTATAGTGATACGTCTTATAGGGGTTTTTTTAAAATTCACTTTGCATCAGTTTATATATTTACAACATTTATTTTTTTAATTCTGAATAAAAGAATAGATAATAAAACACTATTTAAACACTTTTATAAAAGCGAAATTTATCTTTTATTATCAATTTTCTATTTCATTTTGATAACAATATTCGAAAGAGGAGTTAATGGAATTCCTCAAATAATAGATATATATTTGAATACATTAATTATATGCTTGACTGCTAAAAACAATGTTAAAGTAAAAGATATTTATAATTTTATTTCAAAATTATTTTATATAAATTTAGTCATAAGTATTTTGGAACAAATTACAAGAACCAACTTTTTGTACAACTTTTTTGGTGAAATTAAATACGTTGAATATTTTACAGCAGGCATTTTAAGGAGCATGGGGATAACTGATCATCCTTTAACTAATGCTGTTATTAATGTTGTATGGTTATATATGGGATTGGTTTGTAATAATAAACTATGGATATTATATAGCTCTATAGGTATTATTTTAACATTATCTAGATTTGCAATTATTTTATTAATTGTTACCATTACTTTATCATTATTTTTAGGAACAAAAAAGAATAAAGTTTCTTTAATAATTTATTTGATGGTGATAATTACGTTAATTTTCTCATTTAAAGATATACTTATTGAACGAAATACTATTACCTATGATTCAATAGTTATACGTAAACTTGCATTACAGAAACTTATTTCTGGCCAAATGAATATTATTGGTAAGGGCATAGGTGAAAGTGCGGATGAACTTAGTAGAGAGTTGTTAAATAACTATTTGATTGAAAATCCTTGGTTGATTTTAGTTAATGATGCAGGTATTATTGGAACAACATTATTCATTTTAATGTTGATTTTTGTTATTAAAGAACATAAAGGCAGGATAAAAAAAATTGCTATTCTTTCTGTAATTGCTATGATAAGTTCATTTATGAGTTTCGGAGCTAAAGTACCAATTTATGGTTTTGTTTTTGCAACGATTAATTTATATAAATATCAAAAAAAGAATATTAATTAAGTATGGAGGTAAATATGTATATATTAATTGATCTTTTAAGAAAGGTAAGAAATAGGTTAATTGGAGAAATTAGTACAGAACAATTAATAAAACTTGGTCTGCAAGTTGGTGAAAATTTTAAAAGAGAAAGAGAAGTGGTAATAGATTATTCGCATTGTTGGCTAATAAAAATTGGTAATAATGTTACTTTAGCAAGAAGAGTTCATATTTTAGCTCATGATGCAAGCACTAAGTCTTTTTTAGGATATACAAAAATAGGAAACGTAATTATTGGCGATAATGTTTTTATTGGAGCAGGTTCGATTGTTTTATGAAAATGAAAAGAGAGATGTTTGAACAGTTATTGGATAAAAGAGGGTATATAGTATAACAATATACAATGAAAAACAAAAAAAGATATTTAGTAAAATTATATTATAAAGGTAAATTTTAGGGGAGGTGTTTATTATAAAAATAATTATTGTTTATAATGGTTATTTCCAAAAAGGTGGAGGAGTTGTAACTTTTATTAATTTATTAATAAATAAACTTAACAAATATAGAATAAATAATATAAAAGTTTGGAGCAGGGAAGACTTGCCAAGATATATTTATTTTTATCATGCTTTAATTCAGAGATTGTTTGATTTTTTTCTACCAGGATTAGGTCATATTATTTATTCTAATTTAACTAGAAATTATCTTCTAAAAAGAAAAATATTAGAAGACTATGATATGGTTATTTTTAATGATTTATCTACTGCAATCGATAAATATAATCATATTGTTATATTACATTCAATGAAATCTGACTTGGAACATAACAGTAATTTTTTTTTAATAAAAAAATATATATTCACAAAAGTTCAATATTATTA
>NZ_BDLQ01000041.1:0-14865 GCF_002049255.1 Carboxydocella sp. ULO1
GCATCCATCAGTTCCCAGATCTTGCCGCACCACTGGCAATCCCGGGAGCCGCAGCCGCACTCCAGCGCCTTGAGGCCGGAACCGACAACAACAGGAATGTCATCACCGGGAAACTCGTATTCATTCAGCAGCTCCCGCACTTCCATTTCAACCAGTTCCAGCAGCTCGGGATCATCTACCATGTCAGCCTTGTTCAGCCAGACTACGATGTGAGGCACACCTACCTGACGGGCCAGCAGGATGTGTTCCCGGGTCTGAGGCATAGGACCATCTGCAGCGGATACAACCAGGATAGCACCGTCCATCTGGGCAGCACCGGTGATCATGTTCTTAACATAGTCAGCGTGACCAGGACAGTCCACGTGAGCATAGTGACGCTGGTCAGTTTCATATTCAACGTGGGCGGTATTGATGGTAATACCTCTTTCCCTTTCTTCAGGAGCAGCGTCGATTTCATCGTATTTCTTAACTTCAGCTTTACCCTGGGTAGCCAGTACTACAGTGATAGCAGCAGTAGTAGTGGTCTTACCATGGTCTACGTGGCCGATAGTACCAACGTTTACGTGGGGCTTTGTCCGTTCGAATTTAGCTTTAGCCATTTAATCTTTCCTCCTATCTACTATGTATTCCTCAAATATAAGCAAGGGGGGCCATCTGGCCCCCACAAGCTGTCACCACAACTATAAGGAACCTTAGCCTTGCCGTTTGGCAATGATCTGTTCGGCGATGTTGCGTGGTACTTCCTCGTAGTGCGAGAATTGCATTACGTAGGTTCCGCGCCCTTGTGTTCTGGACCGCAGGTCGGTAGCATAACCAAACATTTCGGCCAGCGGTACAAAGCCCCGGATAACCTGAGCATTCCCTCTGGGTTCCATGCCTTCAATCCGACCACGACGGCTGTTTATGTCACCGATTACATCACCCATATATTCTTCTGGAACGACTACCTCTACCTTCATGATGGGCTCCAGGATCACCGGATCCGCCTTGGGAGCTCCGGCCTTAAAGGCCATGGAACCAGCAATCTTAAAGGCCATTTCTGAAGAGTCCACATCATGATAAGAACCGTCGTAGACAGTAGCACGAATGTCGATAGCGGGATAGCCGGCTAAAATACCGTTTTCCATGGCTTCTCGGATACCAGCATCAATGGCCGGGATATATTCCTTGGGAATGACACCACCGACAATCTTGTTAACGAATTCGTAACCTTTACCCGGCTCGAGAGGCTCAAACTCAACCCAGCAGTGACCGTATTGACCGCGACCACCGGATTGCCGGACAAACTTACCTTCAGCCTTAACAGACTTGCGAATGGTTTCCTTGTAAGCAACCTGAGGACGACCAACATTGGCCTCTACCTTGAACTCCCGCACCAGACGGTCAACGATGATCTCCAGATGCAATTCACCCATACCCGAGATAATAGTCTGACCGGTTTCCGGGTCAGTATGCATCCGGAAGGTCGGATCCTCTTCAGCCAGACGCTGCAGAGCGGTGCCCATCTTTTCCTGGTCTGCCTTGGTTTTGGGCTCAATCGCTACGGAGATAACCGGATCCGGGAATTGCATGGATTCCAGGACTATCGGCTTTTTCTCGTCACAGAGAGTGTCACCGGTAGTGGTATCCTTTAAACCAACAGCAGCAGCGATATCACCGGTCCAGACTTCAGAGATTTCCTCCCGGTGGTTGGCATGCATCTGCAAAATTCGGCCTATCCGTTCCTTTTTGCCCTTGGTGGAGTTCAGAACATAGGAACCGGCAGGCAGATGGCCGGAATACACCCGGAAGAAGGCCAGCTTGCCCACATAAGGGTCAGCCATAATCTTGAAAGCCAGAGCGGAGAAGGACTCATTGTCATCTACGCGGCGAATATCTTCTTCACCGGTATCAGGGTTGATCCCTTTCACAGCTGCGATATCCAGCGGAGACGGCAGGTAGTCCACTACTGCATCCAGCATGGGCTGTACACCCTTGTTTTTGAAAGCAGAACCGCACAGAACAGGAATCAGTTTAACGCTACAACAAGCAGCCCGCAGAGCCTTTTTGATTTCCTCTACAGTCAATTCTTCCCCGTCCAGGTACTTCATCATCAACTCTTCATCGGTTTCGGCCACGGCTTCAATCAGCTTTTCCCGGTATTCTGCCACCAGGTCAACCATATCAGCAGGAACATCGGTTACAGCCGACTGAGTACCCAGGTCATCAGTGTAGATGATGGCCTTACCGGTTACCAGGTCAACTACGCCCTGGAATTGATCTTCGGCACCGATGGGGACCTGGATGGGCACAGGGTTAGCTCCCAGACGATCCTTGATTTGCTTGACTACATTAAAGAAGTCAGCCCCAATCCGGTCCATTTTGTTAACAAATGCGATCCGGGGAACACCGTATTTATCAGCCTGACGCCACACTGTTTCTGACTGAGGTTCAACACCGCCAACGGAACAGAAAACAGCTACAGCACCATCCAGAACACGCAGGGAGCGTTCAACCTCTACGGTAAAATCCACGTGCCCAGGCGTGTCGATAATGTTAATTCTATGCCCTTTCCATTCGCAGGTGGTAGCAGCAGAGGTAATGGTAATACCCCGCTCCTGTTCCTGCACCATCCAGTCCATAGTGGCAGCACCATCATGGACCTCACCTATCTTGTGCACCCGACCGGTATAGAACAAAATCCGCTCGGTGGTGGTGGTTTTACCCGCGTCAATGTGGGCCATAATCCCGATGTTTCGGGTTTTATCCAAAGGAAACTTACGCGGCACTGTTTTTCCCCCTTTCCACCAAAGATGGAGCTCCTACCGGGGTAATTACCACCGGTAGTGAGCAAAGGCCCGGTTGGCTTCTGCCATCTTGTGAGTGTCTTCTTTTTTCTTGACTGCACCGCCGACATTATTGGCCGCATCCATGATTTCGGCAGCCAGTTTTTCCACCATAGTGCGCTTATCACCGCGCTTCCGAGCAAAATCGACCAGCCAGCGCAGGCCCAGAGTCTGACGCCGCTCCGGACGCACCTCAACCGGTACCTGATAGTTGGCACCACCAACCCGGCGGGCCTTAACTTCCAGCACCGGCATCACATTTTTCATGGCTTGATCAAAGACTTCCAGCGGATCCTTGCCGGTTTTGGCTCTGATTATATCAAAGGCGCCATAGGCGATTTTTTCAGCCACGCCTTTCTTGCCATCCAGCATGATTTTATTGATCAACTTGGTTACAACCTTGCTGTGGTAAACGGGATCTGGCAACACATCCCTTTTGGGCACACTGCCTCTTCTTGGCATGTATTCCCCTCCTTTCCACTAGTATTGGTAATTTATCGTCAGCTTAAACCTGATTACTACTTCTTGGCCTTAGGCCGTTTTGTACCATACTTGGAGCGACCTTGCAAACGGTTCTGCACACCAGCGCAGTCCAAGGCACCCCGCACAATGTGATATCTGACACCGGGCAGGTCTTTAACCCGGCCACCGCGTACCAGCACCACAGAGTGTTCCTGCAGGTTATGGCCGATACCGCCGATATAGGAGGTTACCTCTACACCGTTGGTCAGGCGTACCCGAGCTACTTTCCGCAGGGCGGAGTTGGGCTTTTTCGGAGTGGTAGTGTAAACCCTGGTGCAGACCCCTCTTTTTTGCGGACACTCTTTCAGAGCAGGTGCTGAAGACTTTTCAGCTACTGCTTTCCGCCCTTTGCGAATCAACTGGCTAATTGTCGGCATGTGTACACCTCCTTCCCGGAAAACATCTAACAGAAAAATGAAAGGCCCTCAACTCTTTCGAGCAAAGGGCCTTGTGATCAAGTTAGCCCTTCTCCCGATTAAAGTAGAATCGCAGCAGAAGCACTGCCTACTTCAATACCGCAAGCTTTACCCAATTCGCGCATACTCGGCACATTCACCACAGTTATACCTTTAGCCTGGCACAACTGCAGCAGGGGAGCTATCACATGGTTTTCCGCATCCTGGGCCACAAAGACTTTCGTCGCCTGGCCCCGCTCCACCGCCTTGATAGTCTGCTTGGTGCCGATGGCCTTGCGCCTGGCAGTTTGCAACTCTCCCAATGGCATAAGCAGGCTCCTCCTTATAAATCCAGACACTTTAATAATATATCACGCTCATGAATTACTGTCAACCTCTTTAATCTTTATATTCCTGTATCTGGACATGCCTGTACCAGCCGGCACCAGCTTACCTATAATTACGTTTTCCTTCAAGCCCAGCAGCGGGTCAGTCTTACCCTTGATTGCTGCCTCTGTCAGCACCCGGGTGGTTTCCTGGAAGGATGCTGCTGACAGGAAGGACTCGGTAGCCAGCGATGCTTTGGTGATGCCCAGCAATACCGGTTTGGCGGTAGCAGGGGTGCCGCCAGCTGCCAGTACTCTTGCATTTTCATCTTCAAAATCAAAGATATCTACTGCTGCACCCGGCAAGAGTTCGGTATCGCCCGGGTCTTCAATTTTCACTTTCCGCAGCATCTGCCGTACCATTACTTCGATGTGCTTGTCATTAATATCCACACCCTGCATCCGGTAAACCCGCTGTACCTCGCTGACCAGGTAGGTTTGTACTCCCTCTAAACCAACAACCCTCAGGATATCATGCGGATTGATGGAACCTTCAGTCAGCGGCTGCCCGGGCTCAACCCGATCGCCGTTCCGCACCTTTAGGCGGGCCCCAAAAGGCACGGAATAGACGCGACTGTCCACCGGATTATCGGCCAGGATCTCGATCTCCCGGCGATTGGCCTTGGGTTCAGTGATTTTTACTATCCCTGCTACTTCGGCAATTATCGCTTGCCCTTTAGGTCTACGAGCTTCAAACAATTCTTCTACCCGGGGCAAACCCTGGGTAATGTCCTCACCTGCAACACCACCGGTGTGGAAGGTCCGCATCGTCAGCTGGGTACCAGGTTCGCCGATGGACTGGGCAGCAATAATACCCACCGCTTCCCCGATGTCCACCATATGACCGGTCGCCAGGTTGCGGCCATAACATTTTTTACATACACCATAACGGGTTTTACAGGTCAGTATTGAACGAATCTTGACTTTGGTAATTCCTGCCTCGATGATCCGATCGGCGGTATCGTCATCAATTTCTTCGTTAGCCCGGACCAGAACTTCCCCAGTCTCGGGATGAACTATATCTGTCGCTGCAATGCGGCCAGCAATCCGGTCCTTCAAGTTCTCAATGACTTCCCGCCCGTCGGTAATTGCTTCCACGGTAATCCCGGCGGTTGTACCGCAATCTTCTTCCCGTACTATCACGTCCTGAGCCACATCCACCAGACGGCGGGTGAGGTAACCGGAGTCAGCCGTTCTCAATGCCGTGTCAGCCAGACCTTTCCGGGCCCCGTGAGTAGAGATGAAGAACTCCAGCACTGACAAACCTTCCCGGAAGTTGGCCTTAATTGGCAAGTCGATAATTCGCCCGGAAGGGTCAGCCATCAAGCCCCGCATACCGGCCAGCTGCCGGATCTGCTGGATATTACCCCGAGCACCTGAGGTAGCCATCATGTAAACGGGATTGAAGCGGTCCAGGTGTTCCATCAAGGCATTGGTTACCTCTTTGGTAACCTTATCCCAGATAGCGATTACCTGATTGTAGCGCTCCTCTTCGGAAATCAATCCGCGTCTGAACTGGGTCTCAATTTTTTCTACCTGTTTATCCGCCTCTTCCAGCAAGATTTTTTTCTTAGGCGGAACTGTGATATCAGCAATACCAATGGTTATCCCCGCCTGGTTGGCGTAACGATAACCCAGTTTTTTCATACCATCCAGCAGCTCGGCAGTCTTACTGTAACCCAGTTTACGATAACAACGGTCTACCAGCTGGGCCAGGGCCTTTTTATCCATCAGCTTGTTGTAATACCCCAGCTCATCAGGAATAACTTCATTGAAAATCAGACGACCAATAGTGGTTTCCAGCATTTCGCCTTTGTAACGCACCTTGATTTTAGCCTGTAATTCGCACCGACCGGTTTCATAGGCCATAATGGCTTCATTGGGATCGCGGAAATAGCGGCCTTCCCCATAAGCCCCTTCTTTTTCAATGGTCAGGTAATAGGCCCCTAATACCATGTCCTGGGTGGGAGCTGCTACCGGCCGTCCATCCTTGGGGTTGAGGATATTATGGGCAGACAGCATCAGCAAACGAGCTTCTGCCTGGGCCTCTGCCGAGAGGGGAACGTGAACAGCCATCTGGTCCCCATCAAAGTCAGCATTGTAGGCAGTACAGACCATAGGATGGATCTTGATGGCCCGCCCTTCAACCAGAACCGGCTCAAAAGCCTGAATTCCCAGACGGTGCAAGGTAGGAGCCCGGTTAAGCAGGACGGGATGCTCCTTGATCACCTCTTCCAGGACATCCCAAACCTGCGGGTTAACCCGTTCTACCATCCTTTTGGCACTTTTGATATTATGGGCCAGCCCTTTGGCGACCAGTTCCTTCATCACAAAGGGCTTAAAGAGCTCTAGAGCCATTTCTTTCGGCAACCCACACTGGTGCAACTTCAATTCCGGGCCGACAACGATAACAGAACGGCCGGAATAGTCTACCCGTTTACCCAACAGGTTCTGGCGGAAGCGCCCCTGTTTCCCCTTCAGCATATCACTGAGGGATTTCAGCGGCCGGTTGCCCGGGCCAGTAACCGGTCGGCCCCGACGGCCATTATCGATTAGAGCATCTACTGCCTCCTGCAACATGCGTTTTTCATTGCGTACAATTATATCCGGAGCCCCCAGCTCCAGCAGGCGCTTGAGCCGGTTATTGCGGTTAATTACCCGGCGATAGAGATCATTCAAGTCTGACGTGGCAAAACGACCACCATCCAGCTGGACCATCGGACGCAGTTCCGGCGGAATAACCGGCAGCACATCCAGAATCATCCATTCCGGTCTGTTCCCGGACTTGCGGAAAGCCTCCACTACTTCCAAACGGCGAATGGCCCGCACTCGCCGCTGTCCGGTGCTTTCCTGAATTTCCCGTCTTAGTTCAGCTGCCAGCTCATCCAGGTCCAGTTCCATCAACAATTCTTTGATGGCCTCTGCCCCCATACCGGCTTTAAAGTCATCACCATATTTTTCTTTGTATTCCCGATACTCTCCCTCTGTAAGCAGTTGTTTTTTCATCAGCGGAGTATCACCGGGGTCGATGACTACATAATTGGCAAAGTAGAGGACTTTCTCCAGGGAACGGGGCGACATATCGAGTATCAGCCCCATACGGCTGGGGATGCCCTTAAAATACCAGATATGGGAAACGGGAGCCGCCAGTTCAATATGGCCCATCCGTTCCCGGCGCACTTTGGCTCTGGTAACTTCCACGCCACAGCGCTCGCAAACTACACCTTTATAACGCACCCTTTTGTACCGGCCACAATGGCACTCCCAGTCCCGGGTAGGACCAAAAATCCGCTCACAAAACAGCCCATCCCGTTCCGGTTTCAAGGTGCGGTAGTTGATGGTCTCGGGCTTCTTTACTTCACCGCTGGACCAGGCCCGAATCTGATCGGGCGAAGCCAGCCCAATGCGCATGCGGTCGAAGTTATTGACGTCCAACAAGGGCCTCGCTCCCTTCCCTATTCTTCATCAAAGTAATCGCCATCATCCAGGACAGTATCCATATCTGCTATTTTTTCCAGTTCTTCCAGGCTCTCAAAGTCGATGCTGTCCTCATCCATATCCTCGCTATAATTATCTTCCTCATTGTATTCATCATCACCTGGTTTTACAGGTGCCTCGGGCAGGACAGCACTCAGACCCAGTTCCTTGGCCTGGTCGGTAGTATCATCTTCAAATTCACCGATTTCAATTTCCTCATCGTTTTCTGACAGGACCTTCACATCCAGACCCAGGCTCTGCAGTTCCTTAATCAATACTTTGAAGGACTCTGGTACACCGGGTTCTGGCACATTTTCGCCTTTGACAATGGCTTCATAGGTCTTTACCCGACCCACCACATCGTCAGACTTAACGGTGAGGATTTCCTGCAGTGTATAGGCAGCACCATAAGCCTCCAGGGCCCATACCTCCATCTCACCAAAACGCTGTCCACCAAATTGAGCCTTACCACCCAGAGGCTGCTGGGTAACCAGAGAGTAAGGGCCGGTAGAACGCGCGTGGATCTTGTCATCAACCAGGTGCGCCAGTTTTAGCATGTACATGTAACCCACAGTTACCGGGTTATCAAAAGGCTCACCGGTACGACCATCATAAAGGATAGTCTTGCCATTAGCCGGCAGACCAGCGGCCTCCAGGGTCTTGAAAACATCATTCTCTTTGGCCCCATCAAATACAGGGGTAGCAACCCGGATGCCCAGGGTTTTGGCAGCCCAACCCAGGTGAGTCTCCAGCACCTGACCGATATTCATCCGGCTCGGCACACCCAGAGGGTTGAGCACGATTTCCACCGGTGTACCGTCCGGTAAAAAGGGCATATCTTCTTCGGGCAGGATTTTGGAAATAACCCCTTTGTTCCCGTGGCGACCGGCCATCTTGTCACCAACGGAAATTTTCCGCTTCTGGGCGATAAAAACCCGCACCAGCATGTTTACACCAGGAGGCAGTTCATCCCCTTTATCGCGAGAGAACACCTTTACATCCACGATTTTGCCGGCCTCACCATGGGGTACACGTAGAGAAGTATCCCTTACTTCCCGGGCCTTTTCACCGAAGATAGCGCGCAACAACCTTTCTTCCGCAGTCAGCTCCGTTTCACCTTTCGGGGTAACCTTACCCACCAGGATATCGCCGGGCCGAACCTCAGCACCCACCCGGATAATTCCGTTTTCATCCAGGTCTTTCAGAACATCATCCCCGACATTGGGGATATCACGGGTGATTTCTTCCGGACCCAGCTTGGTATCCCGGGCTTCACATTCGTATTCCTCGATATGGATAGATGTAAAGTAATCTTCCTTGACCAGTTTCTCGCTGATCAAAATGGCGTCCTCGTAGTTATAACCCTCCCAGGGCATAAAGGCAACCAGCACATTGCGCCCCAGTGCCAGTTCGCCCTGGTCGGTCGAAGGCCCATCAGCGATGATTTCCCCTTTTTCAACCCGTTGCCCTTTTTTGACAATGGGCTTCTGGTTAATACAGGTCCCCTGGTTGGAACGGGTAAACTTGGTCAGTTTATATACATCGACAGTACCCTCATCAGACTTAACGATGATTTCATTGGCTGTTACCCGTTGTACCACCCCGCTATTGCGGGCAACGATAACCACTCCACTATCCAGAGCCGCCTTGTATTCCATACCGGTACCCACATAGGGTGCATCAGTGCGCAGCAATGGCACTGCCTGCCGCTGCATGTTGGAACCCATTAGAGCCCGGTTAGCATCATCGTTCTCCAGGAAGGGAATCAACGCCGTAGCAATAGAAACAACCTGTTTGGGTGAAACATCCATCAAATCGATTTTTTCCACCGGAACCATGATAATATCATGACCATGCCGGACATTGGCCTTATTGACCAGAATCTTCCCGTTTTCATCCACCGGCAGATTGGCCTGGGCGATATAATATTTATCCTCTTCATCAGCCGTTAGGTATACGATTTCATCGGTAACAACGCCCCGCTCCTTATCCACCTTGCGATAAGGAGTTTCAATAAAGCCATATTCGTTGATACGGGCATAAGTGGATAGTGACCCGATCAAACCGATGTTGGGACCTTCAGGGGTCTCAATCGGACACATCCGCCCATAGTGAGAATGGTGAACGTCCCGGACTTCGAAACCGGCTCGTTCCCGGCTCAAGCCACCAGGTCCTAGAGCTGACAGGCGCCGTTTGTGGGTTAGCTCAGCCAGCGGATTGGTCTGATCCATAAACTGGGACAGCTGGCTGCTGCCAAAAAATTCTTTAATGGCAGCTGAAACCGGACGGGTATTGATCAGGATTTGAGGTGTTACCCCCTCCACATCCTGAATAGTCATGCGCTCCCGTATAACCCGCTCCATACGGGCCAAACCAATCCTGAACTGGTTTTGCAACAACTCACCAACCGAGCGCAAACGCCTGTTGCCCAGATGGTCGATATCGTCACCTTCACCTTCTCCATCCATCATTTTCAGCAACCGTTTCATGGTAGCTATAATATCTTCTTTGGTCAGGTGACGGACATCTTTGGCAATATCCAGTCCCAGTTTTTTATTGAGTTTATAACGGCCTACATGGGCCAGATCATAGCGTTTGGGGTCAAAAAACAAAGAGTTGAGTAAGGTTCTGGCACTTTCTACCGTCGGCGGTTCACCGGGTCGCAACCGTTTATAAATTTCAATCAGGGCCTCATCTTCCGAATCAGCATTATCCCGCTCCAAAGTCATTCTGATGCGAGCGTCATCATCAAACAGCTCCAGGACCCTGGCATTGGTCCCCCAGCCCAGCGCCCGTACCAGAACAGTCGCTGGCAGTTTGCGGGTCCGGTCTATCCGCACAAACAGGTTGTCATTTAGATCTGTTTCAAATTCCAGCCAGGCACCTCGGTTTGGAATAATGGTTGCCCCAAAGACATCCTTGCCGCTGGGGTCCATTTGTTTGGAAAAATAAACCCCGGGAGAACGAACCAGCTGGCTGACGATTACCCGCTCTGCCCCATTGATAATAAATGTTCCCTTTTCTGTCATCAGCGGGAACTCAGCCATAAATACTTCCTGTTCCTTAATTTCCCCGGTTTCCTTGTTGATCAACCGTACCTTTACTTTCAGAGGCGCCGAGTATGTAACATCCCGTTCCTTACTCTCTTCCACCGAGTACTTGGGCTCCCCCAGATTATAGTCAACAAACTCCAGGGAGAGGTTGCCGGTAAAATCCTCGATGGGCGAAATATCGCGGAACAGTTCACGCAGGCCCTCGTCCAGGAACCATTTATAGGAGTTCTGCTGGATTTCAATCAGGTTGGGCATGTCCAACACCTCTTGAATCCGCGCATAACTCCAGCGTTCCCGTTTTCCGACCTTGACCGGATAGAACATGCAGAACCTCACCTCTCGCTATTTTTTCGCATACTTATAGCATGGCATTTTTTAATTATAGCATTCATCCTTTCCTTCGTCAAGAAAATAATTACAAAAAAAGACACCTCATATCGAGGTGCCTTTTTTGTTCCAGGTTACTTAATTTCAACGGTAGCGCCAGCTTCAACCAGCTTGGCCTTGATGGATTCAGCTTCTTCCTTGGAAACTTTTTCTTTAACAGGCTTGGGAGCGCCATCCACCAGGTCCTTGGCTTCTTTCAGGCCCAGACCGGTTATTTCGCGTACAACTTTGATAACGTTAACTTTCTTGTCGCCAGCGGCGGCCAGAATTACATCGAATTCAGTTTTTTCTTCTGCAGCAGGAGCAGCGGCAGCGCCAGCTACAGGAGCAGCAGCTACAGCTACAGGAGCAGCAGCAGATACACCGAATTCTTCTTCAAAAGCCTTTACCAGCTCAGCCAGTTCCAGAACAGTTAAACCTTTAACAGCTTCCAAAATTTCATTTACCTTGGACATTATAATCTTCCTCCTTCAGCAAAATCTAAGATTTTTAAGCGATCAGGCACTTAAGCAGCGCCTTCCTCTTTCTTCTTGCGGATAGCTTCCAGGACGTAAACCAGATTGCGCAGATTGCCCTGGAGAACATTGGCAAACCCATAAAGAGGAGCTTGCAGACCACCCAGCACTTTGGCCAGCAGCACTTCCCGCGGCGGCAAGTCGGCCAGAGCCTTAACCCCGGCAACATCGATTACCTTGCCATCCACGATACCGGCCTTGATTTCCAGCTGCTTGTTGTCCTTGGCGAATTCACTCAGAATCTTCGCCGGAGCAACAGGATCTGTTAAGCCAAAAGCCAGTGCGTTGGGACCTTCCAGATAGGGTTCCAGATCAGACAGGCCAACTTCACGGCAAGCCAGGCGTGCCAGAGTATTCTTAACGACCTTGTATTCCACTCCAGCTTCCCGCAGGCGTTTCCGCAGCTCAGTAGCCTGAGCCACATTCAAACCCCGGTAGTCAACCAGCACTACCCCGACGGCCTGCTCCAGTTTTTCTTTCAGCTCCTGTACAACCGGCTGTTTCTCGGCAATTTTAGCCACAATTCCACCTCCTTGCACCTGTATCGGTACATCCCAAGCCGCGAAGTCAAACAAAAAAGGGTCTCCGTAGACAAGCCAGGAGACCCTCTGATGGACATACTTAGCCAACAGAGTTGACTTCCAAAGCCTCGGTAGGCGGATTTCTCCTTTAAGCCAGCAGGCACCGACTGTCTACAGCTTGGTTCACCTATATCAAATTGTCAACAGGTTAATTATAGCCTGGCCAGAGACTATTGTCAACAGTGCAGGAAAGATTTTTAACGAGAAAGATTTTTAACGAGTAACTTTTAACGGATTGACCTTAATGCCAGGGCCCATAGTGGAGGAAACAGCCACTCCCTTGATATATGTTCCCTTGGCAGCTGCCGGCTTAGCCTTGATCAATGCATCCAGCAGGGTATAGAAGTTGTCCAGCAGCTTCTCGGTACCAAAGGAGACCTTACCAATGGGGGCATGAATATTGGCACCTTTGTCAACCCGGTATTCCACTTTACCAGCCTTAATATCTTTAACAGCCTTGGCTACATCAAAAGTAACAGTTCCGGTTTTGGGGTTAGGCATCAGGCCTTTAGGACCTAAGATCCGACCCAATTTACCTACAGCACCCATCATATCCGGAGTAGCTACGGCTGTATCGAAATCCAGCCAACCGCCCTCAATCCTGGCAATCAGGTCTTCAGCGCCCACTACGTCAGCGCCAGCAGCTTCTGCTTCCTTGGCTTTCTCGCCTTTCGCGAAAACAACTACACGGGCAGTTTTCCCTGTGCCATGGGGCAGTACTACTGCACCCCGAACTTGCTGATCCGCATGCCGGGGATCTACACCTAGTTTAACTGCAACCTCAACGGACTCATCAAACCTGGCAGAAGCCAGTTTCTGTACCAGTTCCAGAGCTTCCTGAGGATCATACAGCTTGGTTTTGTCTACCTGTTTGGCAGCTTCCAGATATTTTTTACCATGTTTAGCCATTTTGTTTTACCTCCTTTGTGGTAGTAACGGATTATATCCTCCCACTTGTGGACCATTAAGCTTCTACTACTTCGATACCCATGCTGCGCGCTGTACCTTCAATCATCCGCATTGCCGCTTCCAGGCTGGCAGCATTCAGGTCCCGCATTTTCAGCTCTGCAATTTCCCGGACTTTGTCACGGGTTACCTTGCCGACCTTCTTCTTGTTGGGTTCACCAGAACCGCTCTCAATACCAGCTGCTTTTTTCAACAAAACAGCAGCCGGAGGAGTCTTCAACACAAAAGTGAAGGACCGGTCTTCATAAACGCTAATTTCCACCGGGATAATCAACCCGGCCTGGTTAGCGGTTTTTTCGTTAAATTCCTTGGTGAAAGCCATAATATTTACACCATGCTGACCCAAAGCCGGACCAACCGGGGGAGCAGGGGTGGCTTTACCAGCAGGACATTGCAGCTTGATTACTGCTACTACCTTTTTTGCCATTATTTCCACCTCCTTAATCTGTCTACTGTCATCATTCTACTTCAGCCACCTGTCCGAAATCCAACTCCAGAGGAGTCTCTCTTCCGAACATTGACACCAGGACTTTCAGCTTACCCTTTTCAGGGTAGATTTCTTCCACACTACCCACGAAGTTCTGGAAGGGGCCGGCTATCACGCGGACTTCATCGCCAACCTTAAAGCGCAGTTTGACCTTGGGTTCTTCCATCCCCATCTGTTTCAAGATGGCGGCTGCTTCTTCATCCCTGAGTGGAATCGGCTTGTTGCCGCTGCCAACAAATCCGGTTACACCGGTTGTATTGCGAACCACATACCAGGAGTCATCGGTCATGATCATTTCCACCAGCACATACCCCGGAAACACTTTGCGCTTACTGACCTTGCGCTTGCCATCCTTGATTTCCACTTCATCTTCCATGGGTACCAGAATGCGAAAGATCTTGTCTCCCATGTTCATGGACTCAATGCGCTTTTCCAGATTGGCTTTTACCTTATTTTCATAACCGGAGTATGTGTGAATGACATACCACTTTTTCTCCATACCCAGAAGGGACCCAGTTAGGTCCCTCACCTCCTAGCATAAATTTATCGTTCCACAATCAGCGTCAGCAACCGACCCAAACCCAGATCGATTACCCAGATCAAGACTGCCATGATAGCTACCGCCGTCAGCACAACACCGGTATAGGTCAACACCTGTTTGCGGTCAGGCCAGTTAACTTTGCGCAATTCGGCTTTGGTTCCGGAAAGAAAGTTAACCAGTTCGGACCAGGCCTTATTTTTTTCCGCCTTCTTGGCACCTTCTTTTTTGGTGGTTTCTTTATTTACCATAAGAAACTCCACATCCTTAAAACAGTATCGGTGTTAGCCCTTACCGGGTTTCCTTATGGACGGTTTGCGTGCCGCACCATTTACAGAACTTCTTCAGCTCGATTCTGTCCGGGTCATTCTTTTTGTTTTTAGTGGTTGTATAATTTCTTCTCTTGCACTGAGTGCAAGCGAGGGTAATGCCCACGCGCATTGTGCCACCTCCCTAAAAAGTGTCCTGTGCCGACAAGTGGTCCAGAATAGTCCGTTACCCTATACAATTTATCATAATTCCCATAGAGTGTCAATAGCAAAAGAGACAGGCATAAAGAAAGCGCTTCCGTTTCCGGAAGCGCTTTTCCGCCTTTTTATTCAACGATAGCGGATACAACCCCTGCGCCTACAGTCCGGCCACCTTCGCGGATAGCGAAGCGCAGACCTTCTTCAATAGCGATGGGGGTGATCAGTTCTACTTCGATCTTAACGTTGTCACCAGGCATAACCAT
>NZ_BDLQ01000042.1:0-982 GCF_002049255.1 Carboxydocella sp. ULO1
GAGATTTTTATATTTCTCAGCTAAAAAACGCATAATTCTGCCTATTTTGTGTTAAATCGAATTAATTCCCAGCTTGACAAATTCTAAAAAATTTTATGCAACGCTACTGAAGTTAGGAGGTAAAATTTATGTTATTAAAGGTTGATAAAAGGATAAGTATGTTTATTGCGGTTATTCTAACCTTTTTTACTGGATAAGTTAACAGGCGGCAGCTATGAGGTATCAGAGAAAAGAGCAGCGAACTATGTATACTCCAAAAAACAAGGGAATGTATTAATATTAACAATTAAAGGATCTAAAGATATTCAACTTGTTTACGCAGATTTTAATGGTAAAGTGAAAGTAGGTGCAGGTGTTCTTCAAAACGTAAATGGTACAAAAACAATAGATGTTTACGACATTAAAAATGGAAAAATCTATAATACCTCTAAAATAGAAATTATTAATAATCAACCTAAAATTAATTGGAAAGAAGGGCCTTTTATTCCGTATGATAAAAAAGATAAAACTGGTTCTCAAAAAGAAATAAACGCGGCATGGACTAGTTGTGACATCTGTCTTGGAATATGTAATACCCTCTGGAACGGTGGTTGTGGGTTAACTAGTTATTTCGCATGTATGATTGCCTGTTCACCATTTGGAAACTTCACCTGTCCGATAATTTGTGGAGTTGTCTATAGTATTATTTGTGGTGGAGTAGGAAGTTACATTACTTGTCCATCTTTGTGCCAAGATATAGGTTATTGTAAATAGAGGGTTAATATGGTTGAAGCCGAGTGGCTTCAACCATATTCTTAAATTAGTTGAAAGAGGTTAAAATCTATGAATTCTTGGTGGCTACTTATAAATATTATAGTTCTTTTAGTTTATGCATCAGTAGCGTTGCATAAAATTTTTTAGAATTTGTCAAGCTGGGAATTAATTCGATTTAACACAAAATAGGCAGAATTATGCGTTTTTTAGCTGAGAAATATAAAAATCT
>NZ_BDLQ01000043.1:0-1828 GCF_002049255.1 Carboxydocella sp. ULO1
AACCTTTTTATAAAATCAAATAATTTCCTATCCTTTTTCTTAAGCAATTCGGGATGTAAGGCGAATATTCTATAACCTTCCGCAAAGTATTCACCAAGGCATTTTGTATTGAACTGTGGTACACTTTTACTAAATATGACCCATCCCTCTCCATCAATATCTTCAGGATAAACTCTTGCCTGATACGGAGAAATAAACTTATTAATATCTGAACGTCTCAAAATATAAATTTTTTCTGTAAAATCTTCAGTTTCCAAAATGTCAATCCCAACTTGCGGTGAAATCTCAAAAACTGGTACGCCATCTTCAAGAACGTCAATAAACTCTTTATTGTGGTACAAATCCAATATAGTTTCTACCGCATGACCTACTTCATGGACAATCTCCCCCAGCTCCGGTTTCCTCCCAACCATGATAATCTTATTTTGCCGGTCAAATTTTGAGACCTCATGTCCAGTCTGTATTAAAATGCCTTCCCGCTTTAATAACTCTCTATGTTTGTCGGGTATTAAAGTTAAATCCCTTTCTATCTGCGCTCTATCCTCTGTATCGTCATAATTTATGTCATGTTTCTCAACCTTCAAAAAGGCAGGCCGTTGAATGGTCACATTGTTATTTTTGCTGCCTTTCCCTTTATAAATTTTATTATACCACTCTTCCAGTTGCTGGTCACTACTTGGATCATCCCGCCACCGCTTTAAACGTTCTACAAATACCTCCGGATCCTCATGAACCGGAATTGCAATGCAGAGGCATTGCGGATGAAATGGATACACCGGTTCATCTCCTGGGGGATAAACTCCAGGTCCTAATCCGTTCTCTTGATTTGTGATTGAATCACATATATCTGTTACCGGATGCGATTTGCTCAGAATGTATTTCATCCCTTTATAACTTGGGCTAACTCTTGCTGCTGCCAATGTTCCTTCCCCGAAAGCTGCTGTTGTTTCGGTCCGGGCCAAGCGCAGAGCTTCATAGCAGATATCCTTCGGTACACGTCCTTTCATCCGCTCCGTCATATTAGGATAATCCCGGGCTATCGTCTGCGCACCTTGCCGGACGTACTGCTGAAGCATCCGTGCAGTTTTGATTGCATCCTGGCCAGTGGCAACGGCCTCCTGGATCAGGTCCCGCATAGTAGCCCGGAACTTTTCGGACTTCTCCCATATCCTGTCTGAGAGAAATAAGCCATTCTTCGTCCTAGCCCAGCATGCCTCCACCGCCTGGCGGTTCACTGTGGCAAATAAAGTTTGAAGGCCGGGATAGATACTACCAGCCTTTTTAAAAAGATCCATCGTAACCGCCTGGCTATAGCCTGCCCCAGCGTTAACAGCTTCCTCGATATAATTTTCCATTACCTTTGTGAGATTTCCGCTAAGTCTTTCTGCTTCCATTCTCAGTGCGGCTTCCAGTTCCTCAAGCTGCCGCTTACGGATATAGCTGGACGGCGTTTTTAAGGCCAGCCTCCGTAATTCTCTGGCCACCCTGTCCGCAGCCCGAACATAAAGACCCCGAATTTCGGGGTCTTGCCTAAGCCTTAATTCGATATACTTTTTCCTGGCTTCCAGTGCCCATTTTCGGTATTCACCAGCAGCATCTTTGATTTCCTCTATCTCACGGCTCATTCATTCTCGAGCTCCCTTTCAATTTCTTCTGCCTGCTGTTCTAATCCTTCTCCATCCTCTAACCGTCGCCTCATTATCCAAGATTTTATAATGCGTTCACGTTCGCCGGGCAGCTCTGGATCATCGGTTACGTAATCTCGCATAGTCTCCACGTACTGCTTCAATAGATCCACAGCTGCTTCTAGGCTGATAAATCCACCCTG
>NZ_BDLQ01000044.1:0-491 GCF_002049255.1 Carboxydocella sp. ULO1
CCGTGGGGATTTATCCCGATAGTACATTTCAAAAACGAACCGGAAGAAACGGAGCTTTTCGGTACCAGTGAGCTGGAGGCGGTAGAGCCCTATTTGAAGGCATACCATGATGTTATGCTTCACGCCATACAGGGTAGTAAGATGCACTCAACACCAAGGCTTAAACTTAAACTCAAGAATGTAGAAAATTTTATTCAAAACAACTTCGGACAGCAAGTACTTGATCAGGTTAAAAGAGGAGAGCAAGTCAGCATTAATCTTCAAGGTCATGAACTCCTAATTTTTACTGACGAAGAAGATGCAAGCTTTATCGAGGCCCGCTCGGCCATTGGTGATACTGAAGCTATTTTGAAGCTTTTATTCTACTGCATTGTAGACGTTTCTGAAGTGCCAGAGTTTGCCTTTGGCGTTCATACTCCTTCCAGCCATGCCAGCGTGAAAGAGCAGATGCCGCTCCTAATCCGTAGAGTGGCCAGGAAGCGTGAAATGGT
>NZ_BDLQ01000046.1:0-221 GCF_002049255.1 Carboxydocella sp. ULO1
GGGCAGGCGTCAGCCCCTATACGTCAGCTTTCGCTTTGGCAGGGACCTGTGTTTTTGGTAAACAGTCGCTTGGGCCTCTTCTCTGCGACCGCTAAATGCTCCAGACGCTTGGCCCTTCACACCCAGCGGCACTCCTTCTCCCGAAGTTACGGAGTCATTTTGCCGAGTTCCTTAACGAGGGTTCTCTCGCTCGCCTTAGGATTCTCTCCTCACCTACCTGT
>NZ_BDLQ01000047.1:0-221 GCF_002049255.1 Carboxydocella sp. ULO1
GAAGTCGGGGCAATAGCAGTAATACATACCTTTGGAAGGGACTTGAAATTTAATCCGCATGTTCATGTTCTGGTAACCGAAAATCATTGGATTGTGGAACTGGGTAAACCGAAAAATCCATTAAAATGTCCATGTTGTGGGCAGGAGATGGAGTTATGGAGGATATGGCATTACAAATATGGAACCATATGGTCATTTGAGAAGGATGGGGTGATTTACAT
>NZ_BDLQ01000048.1:0-27882 GCF_002049255.1 Carboxydocella sp. ULO1
AATTTACTGCTGCCATGCGGGCCTGGTCGGAAGGGCTGATCAAGGGCAAAAAAGCCCTGACCCGGTTTGGTACTGCCATGCTGGTTAATGTCATCAATGGGATCGGCGGGTTACCCACCCGCAATTACCGACAGGGACGGTTTGAACTGGCGGAAAAACTGTCCGGAGAGGAACTGGAGGCCAGGGCTACCGCCCGGGGTGGCCGCACAGCTCATGCCTGTCACCGGGGCTGTGTTATCCGCTGTTCCAACATCTATCATGATGAACAGGGCCAGTATCTCACTTCCGCACTGGAATATGAAACCCTCTGTCTCCTGGGGTCCAACCTGGGGATTGGAGATATTGATGCTGTTGCCCGTTTTGACCGGCTCTGTGATGACCTGGGCATGGATACCATGGAAACAGGCGCTGCTCTGGGGGTAGCCATGGAAGGCGGTCTGCTTGCCTTCGGTGATACTGCCGGGGTGGAGGAATTGCTGAAAGAAGTGGGGGCCGGGACAGTGCGGGGCCGTCTGCTGGGACAGGGAGCGGCTACCGTTGGCAAGGTGCTGGGGGTAAAAAGGGTACCTGCAGTCAAGGGCCAGAGCCTCTCTGCCTATGATCCGCGGGCCCTCAAGGGAACAGGTGTAACCTATGCTACCTCGCCCATGGGAGCGGATCATACTGCCGGGAACTGTTTGCCAGGCCGGGGTGGTCTGGATACAAAGCAAGCTGCTGGCCAGGTGGACTTAAGCCGGCAGCTGCAGATAATCAGTGCTGCCTGTGATGCTCTCGGAGTATGTATTTTTGTTGGTCCCACGCCGGATAACGTGGGTCCCCTGGCCCAGCAACTTACCTACTTCAATGGCAACAATTGGCAGGAGCGGGATTTGCTGGAGCTGGGCAAAGAGGTACTGGCCATGGAACTGGAATTCAACCGCCAGGCCGGCTTCGGACCGGAGGATGATGACCTGCCCGCCTTTTTCCGGGAAGAAGTTTTGCCGGAAACGGGTACAGTTTTTGATTTGCCTCAATCCCAGCTGGCAGAGGTGTTTAGTGATTTTTTTCGTCCCGGGGGCAGCGGATGAGAAAATAATGCAAGGTGGAAAGAAGTTGCTTCCGGTAATCGGGGGGAGAATCCCCCCTTTTTTTGTGGGAAAAAGAAAAAAACTGTAGTATAATAAAAATTAAAAGGAAAAAAACCTTGTAAGTAGAATATACAGTTTAATATCCTGAAGCATATTGAGGTGAGGGCATGCGAGTTGGACAGGCAATTGCCATTGGATTAGGAATTACCCTGCTGGAAACCCTCTTCCTCCTGGCTGGATTTAACAGCAACCTCTGGTTAACCGGTGGTTTTCTGGCGATAATAAACGGAGTCGGAGCCTACATCGCTCTGGATTATGCCGCCAGGCGCAGGGTTGTGACAGTACGGTTGGATGACCAGCCGGTGGACCCTACACTGCAAATCGCCAATGAAACCCTGCCGGTCTTGCGCCGGGGGCTGAATGAGGAAACGGCCCGCAAGACGGCGGAAATTATTCAGAAGATCTCTGATGTAGCCGCTGTGGCCATTACCGACCGGGAAAAGGTGCTGGCCTATGTGGGAGCCGGGTGTGAACGACATCAGCCGGGACGTTTGATTTTGACCCATGCCACCAAACAGGTGATTGCTACAGGTGAACTAAAAATCGTAGAGAACAAGGAGAATTTGCGCTGCCCGGTCAAGGATTGTGACTGTCCCCTGGAAGCAGCGGTTATCGCCCCTTTGAAATGCCAGGGGAAAGTGGTGGGATGTGTCAAGCTCTACCAGACCAAACAGGGCAAAATTCCGCCCCATGTCATCAAACTGGCAGTGGGGATTGCCCAGCTTCTGGCGGTACAGATGGAACTGGCGGAGCTGGACAGGCAAGCCCAGCTGGTGACCAGTGCCGAGCTTCAGGCACTGCATGCCCAGATTAACCCCCATTTTCTTTTTAATACTCTTAATACTATCATTATGTTCAGCCGTACCAATCCCGAAACAGCCCGGCGCCTATTAATCCGCCTGGCCGCTTTTTTCCGCCATGCCTTGAAAAAACATCAAATGTTCAATACTTTAGAAGAAGAGCTGGAATATGTCAATACCTATCTGGTTCTGGAGAAAGCGCGTTTCAGGGAAAAGTTAAAAATCCTGCGGGATATTGACCCCGAGTTATTGCAGTATCAGGTGCCGGTGTTGACCATCCAGCCGCTAGTGGAAAATGCCATCAAGCATGGCATTACACCCAAAATGGGCAAAGGAGCAGTGCAGATTTCTGCCCGAAAGGTGGATGGTGAGCTGGAAATCGTGATCCGGGATGATGGAGTGGGCATACCCAGGGAAAAACTGCCCCTGGTTCTGACCCCTGGTTATGGCTCTGGCAACGGGGTAGGTTTGTCCAATGTCCATGAACGCCTGAAAGGCCTGTTTGGGGAAGACCACGGCCTGAAGATAGTCAGCGAAGAGGGCAAAGGCACTACTGTTACGGTACGGGTACCCTTACTGAAAGAGAAACATGTGGGAGGGGAAAGGCATGAAGTTGAAGGCTTTAATCGTAGATGATGAATATCCGGCCCGGAAAGAGCTGCGTTTTCTCTTGCAGCAGTTTGATAATGTCGAGGTGGTAGGGGAGGCAACCAATGCTCAGGAGGCTATGACTCTGATTAAGGCCCTGGATTACTCCATTTTGTTCCTGGATATTGAAATGCCTGGCATGAACGGCCTGGAGCTGGGGGCCCGAATTCGGGAATTGCCCAAACCCCCCAAAATCATTTTTGTTACTGCCTATGATGAATACGCAGTTAAGGCTTTTGATGTCGAGGCCATTGATTATCTGCTCAAACCCATTGATGAAAAGCGGCTGGCCCGGGCTATTGCCAAAGTGGAAAAAGCCATCTTGCAACAACAGCAAAAAGCAGATGAAGCCGGAGCGGAAGAAAGGGGTGCTGATGATGGACCAGCTTTAGGTCCGGTGCCCGGCAATATCAAAATTGACCGCATTCCGGCGGAAAAACAGGGTAAAACGGTGCTGGTCAATGAAGCGGATATCATTTATGCTTTTACAGAACAGGACTATGTTTATATTAAAACCTTTTCGGACAGACTTTTTACCAGATACACCCTGAAGGAACTGGAAAAACGCCTCAATCCCCAGGTCTTTTTCCGCACTCATCGTTGTTATATTGTCAATTTGCATAAAGTCAGGGAAATTGTGCCATTCTTCAATGGCACCTATACCTTGATCGTAGAAGACCAGGAAAAAAGCGAGGTTCCCGTCAGCCGGGCCAATGCCAAAAAACTGAAGAAAATTCTCGGCATGTAGGTTTGAACAGCTTACCCCCAGCAGATGCGCTGGGGGTCGGCTTTTGCGGAGGTGGGAAAGTGATTGTCGGCATCGGTACCGATATCATTGCCATAGAGCGCATCAGGCGGGCAGAAGAAAAAAGCGGTGGCCGCTTTAGCCAGCGGGTGCTGACGGCCGCTGAAAAAAGGATTTATGAAGGACGGCGGGATAGGATGGCTGTACTGGCAGCTCGTTTTGCTGCCAAAGAGGCGGTGGCCAAGGCGCTGGGGACAGGCCTGGGAGTGGTCTCCTGGCAGGATATCGAGATAGGGCGTAGCGAAACAGGCCGTCCGGTGGTGAGACTGACCGGGGAGGCGGAGCAGCAGGCCCGCCGCCTGGGCATAGGGGAGATTCAGCTTTCCCTATCCCACTGTCAGGACTATGCGGTCGCTTTTGCTCTGGCTCTAAGGAAACCAGGAGGTGTTTGAAATGCTGGTTTTGAAACCGGAGGAGATGAGACAGCTGGATCAGCTGGCGATAAAGAAGCTGGGCATTCCTGGAGCAGTGTTGATGGAAAATGCCGGAGTCCAGGTGGTACAGGCTGTGGAAAAATTGCTGGGGGAATTACGGGGCAAAAGGGCTACCATTCTGGTGGGCAAAGGCAATAATGGTGGGGATGGACTGGTAGTGGCCCGCCATCTGCTCAACCGGGGTATGGAGGTCAAAACCTTGCTTCTGGCAGCTCCTGAGGAAATCCGGGGCGATGCCCGCCTCAACCTGGAGATATTACATAACCTGGGTTACAAAGTCCATTATGCCGGGCAGCCGTCCAGTCTCAATACCGTCAAGGTTGCCCTGCTCTATACCGATATCATTATTGATGCCATTTATGGTACCGGTTTTCAGGGCTCGGTGCCGGAATATATAGGTCAGGTTATTAACCTGGTCAATGACAGCGGGAAGCCGATTGTGGCGGTGGATATTCCTTCCGGGGTAGAAGGAGCCAGTGGGCATGTTCACGGTCCGGCGATCAAGGCTACTGCTACCGTCACCATGGCCTATCCGAAAGTAGGGCTGGTGGTAGAACCGGGAGCCAGTTTCTGCGGTCAGCTGCTGGTGGCGGATATCTCCATACCAGCGGTACTGGAAAAGGAAGTGATCGCCCGGCGGCAGTTACTGCAGGGTGAACTGGTAGCCAGCTGGCTACCCCGGCGGGCTGCGGAAGGCCATAAGGGTACCTATGGTAAGGTGGTAGTAGTGGCGGGGAGCCGCAACATGTCGGGAGCTGCGGTGCTGGCCACTCTGGGCGCCTTGCACGGAGGAGCAGGCCTGGTAGAGGTAATTGTCCCCCGTTCCCTGCAGGACCGGGTGGCAGTGGCTGTACCGGCAGCCCTGACCCGCGGGGTAGAGGAAACCCCGAGCGGGACCCTGGCGGAAGCGGCGCTGGAGGAAATCACCGCTGGCCTGGCGGGAGCCCAGGCGGTGGTAATCGGGCCAGGACTGGGACAGGAGGAAGAGACCGGCCGCTTGTTTCGCCAGGTACTGGAGCGGATTGGTTGCCCGACTGTGATCGATGCGGATGGGTTGAACTACCTGGCGGCAGCAGGGGAAAAACTGCAATTGCCTCCAGGCACTATTCTTACTCCCCATCCTGGCGAAATGGCTCGTCTCACTGGCCTAACCACTGCTGAAGTACAAAAGGACCGGCTGGCAGCGGTGGAACGGGCCTGGCGCAACTGGCAGGCGGTAATAGTGCTGAAAGGCGCCCGTACCTTGATTGCGGCCGGGGAAAACTGCTATTATTTCAATCCCACCGGCAACCCCGGTATGGCTACAGGGGGCAGCGGGGATGTTCTGGCCGGTTTGATTGGGGCTTTGCTGGCTCAGGGGCTGTCGCCGGAACAGGCAGCAGCAGCAGGGGCCTGGCTGCATGGCCGGGCTGGAGATCTGGCCCGCGAAGAAATGGGAGAGCTGGCGTTGACAGCACTGGATGTGGTAAATTATTTACGGAAAGTATCCCGGGAAATTTGGCAGTTGGGAGGTAGTAAGCTATGATGGCCAGGGAAATAATGACCAGGGATGTTATTACTGTGCATCTGGAAGATTCAGTGGAAAAGGTGGCCCGCTTGCTGGCGGAAAAAGGTATCAGCGGAGTTCCGGTGGTAAATGATGAAAATAAACTGGTGGGGATAGTGACTGAAGGGGATTTTATCGTCCGCAGCAAGAAATTGCGGGTACCTACCTATTTTCAACTGCTGGGCGGGGTCATCTATTTTGAAAGCCCGCACCGGCTGGAGGAAGAATTGCGGAAAATGACTGCTACCAGGGTCAAGGATATTATGACCGAGGATGTAATCAGCATTGTAGAAGAAACACCCATTGAGGAAATTGCCACTATTATGGTGGAGAAAAAAATCAACCGCCTGCCGGTGGTGCGCAATCACAAGGTAGTGGGAATTGTTTCCCGCTCGGATCTGGTAAAAGCGATGGTGGGAATGAAAAAACCCCACCACCATGGGGAAGAGAGGCAGGGAGAATAATGCATTGCCGGCCGGTTTGGGCGGAAATAGATTTGGGAGCGATAGGACATAATGTGCGGGAACTCAGGCGGGTAACCCAGCCCCGGGCCAGGTTGATGGCAATTGTCAAGGCCAATGCCTATGGGCATGGGGCGGTGGAAGTGGCACGGGTAGCCCTGGCTAACGGAGCAGAACGCCTGGGGGTGGCCCTTTTACAGGAAGCCATTGAATTGAGACGGGCCGCCTTCGGGGTGCCCATCCTGATTCTGGGCTATACGCCTCCTGATGGGGCTCTGGATGTGGTTAAATATAACCTGACTCAGACTGTTTTTGATTACCAGGGAGCAGAAGCCCTCTCCTGGGCAGCAGTACAGCTGCGCAAAACCGCCAAAATTCATCTTAAACTGGATACCGGCATGGGCAGGCTGGGGTTTGTCACTACCAACCCCCGTTCCCTGGAAGAAATTTTGCGGATAGCCCGCTTACCAGGGCTGGAAATCGAGGGGATATATACCCATTTCGCCTCCAGTGATAGCAAGGATAAAACTTCGGCTCTAAGGCAGCTGGAGCTCTTCCGCAACTTTGTAGACCAGCTGGAAAAGCTGGGACTGGAAATTCCTCTTAAACACACTGCTAATAGCGGGGCTATTCTGGATATGCCCTCTGCCCATCTGGATCTGGTACGGGCCGGGATTGCCCTCTATGGCCTGTACCCTTCCGATGAAGTGAAAAAGGAAAAAGTGGCCCTGCGTCCGGCGATGACCTTGAAGGCGCGCATCGCCTATGTTAAGGAAGTGGGGCCTGGCAGCGGGATCAGTTATGGCTCAACCTATGTCACCAGTGGCTGGGAAAGGATTGCTACCATCCCGCTGGGTTATGCTGACGGCTATAACCGCCGGCTTTCCAACCGGGCCGAAGTGCTGATCAAAGGCCAGCGCTGCCCGGTGGTAGGGCGGGTTTGTATGGATCAGTTTATGGTGCGGGTCTCCCATCTGGAGCAGGTAACAGCCGGGGAGGAAGTGGTCCTTTTTGGCCGGCAGGGCCAGGCTGAATTGCCGGTGGATGAACTGGCCAGCATGCTGGATACTATCAATTACGAGCTGGTTTGTGCAGTTAGCAGCAGGGTGCCCCGCATCTATGTCTAAAACCAGTCCACAATCCAGGGAGCCAGGAAGGAGGTTAGGATGGCTGCCACTGCCATGGCTACTCCGGCCAGGGCACCCTGGGTTTCGCCTTCCTGCAGGGCAATGGCTGTGCCCTGACCATGGGAAGTGGTACCCAGAGCCAGACCCCGGGCAGCGGCATCATTTATTCCAGTTTTATTCATCAACCAGGGGCCAATGGCAGCGCCGATCATGCCGGTAGCCACCACAAAGGCTACGGCCAGAGCGGGATCACCTCCGATAATCCTGGCAATTTCCAGTGCGATAGGTGCTGTTACTGATTTGGGGGCCAGGGAGAGCAAAATGGTGCGCTGCAGCTGAAAGAAAAGGCCCACTCCCAGCACTGTAAACATGGAACTGACAGCTCCAGCGGCTATGGCTGTCAGGTAGCCGACCAGATTGGTTTTAAGTAGACGGCTATTGCGATAAAGAGGGACGGCCAGGGCTACTGTTGCGGGACCAAGCAGAAAGGTCATGATGTCCCTGGCCTGTTTATAATCATCAAAAGTGAGATTAAAACTGCTTAAAACGAGAATTATGATGGTGGTGGAAACAATCACTGGATTAAGCAGAGAAATCCCGGTGCGCAAAAACAGCTTGCGGCTGAACCAGTAACATAAAACAGTGAGGGTGATGGAAAAAAAAGTAATCACTGGCCTTCAATCTCCTTCCGGCCCAGACGCTGGGCAGTATAACCTGTTACCAGGATGGTAACAGCGGCACTAATTAGCAGGGCCAGAAAAAGCTGCAGGCCTGCCTGCCGGAACAGATGCCCCCAGGCCATCAGGCCAACGGAGATGGGAATAAAGAAAAAAGCCAGGTGTTTAAGTAAAAGGTTTGCTCCTGCTTCAATCCAGGCCAGGGGGATAAGGCCACTGACCAGAGCGAAAAACAGCAGCAACATGCCCAGCACGTTTCCCGGGATGGGCACATGGGTTAAGGAGGCCAGATAGTTTCCCAGTTGATAAATGCCATATAACAACAGCCACTGGCTCAGGATCTTCAACCATTTCTGCAACATCCATTCCACCTCCTGGTAAGACTTAACCCTTATTTTACTGAAAAATTCAGGTAATTTCAATTATAAATTAATCCCCTGGTCTTCTCTACGGAAGAGCCAGGGGATAATTTCCATGCTTTATTCTTCCAGGGTAGTCAGGTCACCGGGATCCTGACCTAGCTCCTGAGCTTTCAGTAAACGGCGCATGATTTTGCCAGAACGGGTTTTAGGCAATTTGGGGACAAAATCCAGTTCAGAGATAATTACTATGGGGCCCAGTTCATTGCGGACGTGGTTGACCAGCTCTTTTTTCAATTCCTCTGTCCCCTCATAACCCAGTTTCAGAATGACGAAAGCTTTCAGTACTTCCCCTTTAACCGGATCGGGTTTGCCGATAGCGGCTGCCTCGGCTACTGCGGGATGGCTGACCAGAGCGCTTTCCACTTCCGCAGTACCGATGCGATGGCCGGCAATGTTCAGCACATCATCAGCCCGGCCCAGTACGGTGAAATACCCTTCTTCATCTTTCACTGCCACATCCCCGGTCAGATAATAGCCGGGAATAGTGGTCCAGGTTTTGCTGTAACGTTCATCATCACCGAAAACAGTGCGCAGCATGTGGGGGAAGGGGTTTTTCAGGACCAGCAAGCCGCCTTTGTTAGGAGGCTGGGGATTACCGGCTGAATCCACTACATCGGCCACCACTCCCGGCAGGGGGACTCCCACTTTCCCTGGTTTGGCAGCCATGGCTGGCAGAGTGCCCAGAGTGGGTCCGCCCAGCTCTGTTTGCCACCAGTTATCCACGATGTACCCGCCCTGGCTGGAAAGCAATACTTCATAGGCCCAGCGCCAGGCCTCGGGGTTCAGAGGCTCGCCAGCACAGGTAATCAGGCGCAGGGAAGTCATGTTGTATTCTTTGGGATAGGTATCCCCGTATTTCATCAACAGGCGTATGGCAGTGGGGGCGGTAAAGATAACGGAGACCCTATATTTTTCTACTATTTCCCAGGGAGTGGCGGGACTGGGATAATCCAGGGCCCCTTCCCGGAAAACGGTGGTAATGCCCGCTACCAGGGGCGCATAGACAATATAGGAATGGCCTACAATCCAGCCAATATCGGAAGTACACCAGAAAATATCATCATCCTTGAGGTCCATGAAAGTCCGGGCATGATAGTAAGTGCCCACCATGTAGCCGCCGTGGACATGCAATACTCCTTTGGGTTTACCGGTAGTGCCTGAGGTGTAGAGAATGAAGAGAGGATCTTCTGCTTCCATAACTTCGGCGGGACAATCGGGTTTGTGGTTGAAGAGGGTGAGGAAATCCACTTCATTGTCTTTCAGGGGCACTTTTTCGGTTTTACGCTGCCAGAATATCACTTTTTCAACACAGCTAACCCCTTCCAGAGCTTGATCGACTATGCTTTTGAGATCCACTTCCTTGCCGCGGCGATAACCGATATCGGCAGTGATCACCAGTTTGGCCTGCGAGTCGTTAATCCGTTCCCGCAGGGCACCGAAGCCGAGACCGGCATAAACCACACTGTGGATAGCTCCCAGCCTGGCACAGGCCAGCATGGAGATTACCCCTTCTAAGGTCAGGGGCATGTAGATAATGACCCGGTCGCCTTTTTGCAAGCCCAGGGCTTTCAGGCCATTGGCAAAACGGCAGACCCGGTCATAGAGCTGGGCATAGGTTAGAGTCTGTTCACTGCCATCTTCACCCAGGAAAATAAAGGCGGCCTTGTTTTTCCGCCAGGTATTGAGGTGCCGGTCCAGGGCATTATAGGTAATATTGCATTTCCCCTCGCTAAACCAGCGATGTTTGGGATATTCCCATTCCAGGACTTTTTCCCAGGGCGAAAACCATTCCAGCTCAGCTGCTACTTTGCCCCAGAATTCCTCCGGCTGGCTGACGGAATAAGGATAGATTTCTTCGTAATTGGGCAGGGCAGCATTTTCTTTAATTCTGGCCGGGGGCTCATATTTTGTTTCTACCTGCAACAGGTTATCCAGCTTAAGATCTTCCAAACTGTCCACCTCCAGTGATAAAAATCTTTCTTACCACTATTTTTGGCTAAAAATATAAAAAAGTGAATAAATATGCATTAAATCAGCAAAAAAGGGAGGGGAACAGTCGCTGGCGCGGGGTAAAAAAATTACCAGCCATTTACCTTTAATTGAGCTACCATTCAATATATAATAAAGAAAGACTATGAATGGGGGAGGAAAGAACCATGGATTTGCTCACAGCATTAGAAGAAGCATTGCAGGAGGAAATAGAAGCCCAAAAAAAATACCGGGAAGCAGCTGCCCAGGCAGCCGATCCCGAAACCCGCTTGCTCTTTGAACAATTGGTTCGTGAGGAGGAACAGCACGAAAAACGCATTCGTGAAAGAATAAAAGCGGTCAAGCTTTTAGGCTATTAATAAATGGCAGATAAAAAGAGCATAAGGCCAAATAGGGCAACCAGGAGAGCCAGGGAAATTCTGAGCTTACTTCTGGCTGCTGAGTGGCCCTGGAATTTTTCCGCGGAAAAATGGGTAACTGCTACAGCAGCACTGGCAAAACCCACAACTACCGCTAGCTTGAGCAGGGCCGGAATGTGATGAAAGGTGGTTTCTGGAGTCAGGGTTTTCCAGATGGACAGGCTATAATAGATAACCACTATAAACTCAATGAATGCGGCCGCTACTTGCAGGGAGAGGCCTTCCTTCTGGAGCAGCACTGTTTCATTGGCATGAATCAGTTCTACCTGGGTTTGGACTACATCAATGGCGGCTTTGGCGTTCTGGAGTGAAAGCTGTAATTGCTGGGAAGTATTATGGAAATCTTTGAGCTGGTTACTGAACTCAGGCAATACATCTGTTAACAGTGCTTTAGGACCGGCGCTTTCTTTGGTTAAACGCAGGAGAATTTTGCTCTGCCGGTTGATATCCAGCTGTAAAGTGGCTTCAATATTCTTGAGTACCAGGGCATTACTGCCCAGGGTGCCATAGAGCTGGGCCAGTTCCTGCAGGGTTTCTTCCCAGAAGAGGCTTTTTTCTTTTTCCGATTGCTGTTCCAGCTGTTTCTGTTTATGCAGAATGCTGGCCAGGCGGCGGTCGATTTCCCGCTTGTCTTGAGTGATCATTTTTCTCTGGTCTTTAAACAAGCGCAGCTCCTGGTTCAGGCGAAAAAAGCCCAGATCCAGCAGGGGTAAGTCCCTCAGGGCCAAAGGCTCCAGGGAGCGATCTGCTACAGGGAGCAGGTGATAATAATGGTGCTGCCTATTTGCATAGTTATGCCGCAAGAGGCCATATTTGGTGACTGTAGTGGCAGTCTCCTGCAAAAGCGGCCGGGGCAAATCCAGTTCCTCTGCCGGAGCGACGACCAGGGTAGTCTGGCCCAGAAGATAATCAGCATCTTCGGGTGAAGTCACCACTTCGGGCAGAAGCTGGGCTGGTGAGCCTTCCAGCCATTGTACGACAATCGTTATGGTTTCAAATTCGAACAGAAGTGCCCTGCCGGCGGGAATGACTATTTCTTTTAACAGATTAAGTTCATTTTCATTGACCAGATCGGCCCAGGCAGAAGGAGATTCTGTACCTAGCTGGCGGTTACTCAATTGTTGCCAGAGGTTGACGATTTCTGCTTCGTCCCGGGAAAACAGATACTGATAATGAATAATACCGTTTCTTGCCATCTTTTGCCTCCTTTCCCCTGGCATAAAGTATATCATTTGCCACCCGGGGAAGCAAAGGGGTATAATAGATTTAAGTATATTCAGAGGAGGCGGGTGTATGTATACTGACCAGGAACTTAAGGCAATTCTGGATGAGATGCGGACAATTGCCATCGTGGGCATTTCCGACAAAGAAGACCGGCCCAGTTACCGGGTGGCAAAGTACCTGCAGGACCAGGGGTACAGGATCATTCCCGTCAATCCCCGTTTGCAGGAGGTGCTAGGGGAAAAAGCCTATCCTGACCTGAAGAGCATTCCTGAACCTGTAGATGTGGTGGATGTTTTCCGCAAACCGGAAGAAGTGGTGCCAGTAGCCCGGGAAGCAGTGGAAATCGGGGCGAAAGTTCTCTGGTTACAACTGGGGATTCAAAATGAGGAAGCGGAAAAACTGGCTGCTGCAGCAGGACTTAAGACCGTAGCAGATCGTTGCCTGAAAATAGAACATGCACGTTTAATGGAGAGGGGTTAATCGATGCAAGTTAGCTTGGAGTGTGTACCCTGTTATTTGCGCCAGGTATTGAATGCCATGCAACACGGTGAGATACCCGCTGAAGAACAGGGTAAAATACTGGACCAGATTCTCCTTGAGATTCCGCAGCTGGACAAGACTGCCACTCCGGCTTTAAACTCTTCCCTGTTATTGCACCGTTTGCAGGAAATGGCCGGGGTCGGGGATCTTTTCCAGGAGGCCAAGGAAAAATCCAATGAGCAGGCCCTGGCCTTATTACCCCTGCTGCGGGAAATGGTCAGTGAGGCGGATTGGCCGCTGGAACTGGCAGTTAAGCTGGCTGTAGCCGGTAATATAGTGGATCTGGGGATATTGCAGGATTATGACCTGGAGGCCAGCATTCGACAAGTTTTACATGAACCTTTTACCATTTACCATCTCCCGGCACTGGCCCAGGATCTGCGCACAGCCCGGAAGGTGCTGATTATCGGGGATAACAGCGGGGAAATTATTTTTGATTCTCTGCTGGTGGAACAACTGCTTGCTTTGGACCTGGAGGTAACTTACAGTGTCAAAGCCGGGCCCATTCTCAATGATGCTACCCGTGAGGATGCGGAAGCTGCTGGCTTGCCCCGGCTGTGCCGGGTGATCGATACCGGAAATAATTTTCTCGGCGTAGTTCCCGAACATTCAGGACAGGAGTTTTTACAGGCCATGGCTGAAGCTGATGTGGTTATTTCCAAAGGCCAGGCCAATTATGAGTCTCTGGAGGGTACGGAACTGGCTGGTGAAAAAACGTATTTTTTGCTCAAGGCCAAATGCCCACTGGTAGCAGCTCATCTAGGGGTTGAACTGGGCGACCTGGTACTGAAAAAGAATGACTTGAGGCGGTAAAACTCATGAAGAAAAAAGGCCTGTACTTTATTGGAATTATTATCCTGTTAGCTGGCGCATTCTATTATTTTTGGCCGCGACCGGGGGTACAGCCTCAGTTTCAGCAACAACCGGTAACAAGACTGGGCGAAGAAGGCCGGGTTGCAGTGCTGGAATATCATGATTTTAATTGGCCCGGAGGGTTTAGTATCTCCGGCGAGCAATTTCGCCGTCAGCTCCAGGCACTGCGCCAGGCAGGCTATACTCTGGTCACCCCTGAAGAATTTCGGGACTGGTTACAGGGAAAAAAGGAGATAAAGGATAAGAGCATTCTCCTCACTATTGATGATGGTTATGCCAGTGTTGCCGAGATTGTTCCCATTCTGCGGGAATTCAAAGCGCGGGCCCTGGTCTTTCTGGTTACTTCCCGTACAGGCAAACCGAAATTGACTGACGCTCAGCTGCAGGAGTTTGCTGACGTTCTACGGCCGGAAAGTCATACCCATAATCTGCACTATCAAGGGGAGATCAGACCGGGGAAAACAGGACCAGCCCTGACCTCCCGTCTCTGGCTGGCTGCTGAAGGTCGCCAGGAGAACAGGGATGAGTATAAATTGCGCCTGAGAACCGACCTGGAAACAAGTCTGGCTACTTTACTACCAGTTAATAAACGGCCGGAATTTTTCGCCTATCCCTATGGGGTAAGCAACAATGATGTAATTCAGTTATTGAAGGAACATGGAATCAAATTTGCCTTTGGTACCAGGCCTGGCCTGGTCACTCGCAAGAGCGATCCCTGGTACTTGCCCCGTTTTGAGGTAGGCATGCCGTCCTTTACCCCGGAACGGCTGCTGGCCATGCTGGAAGTGGAGTTTGGCAAGAGGGAAGCCTTCAGTGGCTGGCAACTGGCTGGCATTGATAACTTCCAGCCCAGGATTTTCTGGCTGGAGGAAGGCCAGGTACGGGAAGCCCTGCAAATTACCGGGCCGGGCTGGAAATTCCAAAAAATAACCAGGGACCAGCTGGGACCATTTCGACGCTGGCAGTTGAGCTGGGAAAAAGAGAATGGGGAAAAACTGGCCATCGACCTTTACTCTGTTCCAGGCGGGGGCATGTACCTGCTGGAGTGGACCCCTGCTAATCAGGATAGTAAGTTAGTCTACCACTGGCAACGGGTAGGGGAAAAGGGGCCCTGGCAGGTGCGGACCATATCCTATCGGCCCTCTCAGTATGGCCCTTACAGTCAACTGGCTTCAATGGTTACTACCAGCTCCTGGCCTGCTCCAGACGACAAATGGCTGGCCCAACCCAACCGCGGCTATTTCTGGCCGGGGCAGAAAGGGGAAGTCTATCTCAGTCGCGGTGACAGCTGGGAGGTTCTGCAGGAAGATACCCGCAGGGAACTGGACCCAGGGGCCAAAGTACAATTGCATAGCAACCAGTATGGTACTGCTCTCTGGTATTCCGTTACCGGGCTAAAACCCGGCCAGGCTTACAGCCAGTGGGGTGCCGTTGCCAGTGAGCAGTTGCTTAACTGGGAGAATCAGATTAGCATTGCCGATGTGCGTCGGGCTGATGGTGACCGTTATCGTAAAGTTTTACGCGATGGGATCTATAACCAAACCCCGGGTGGATATGAGCCCGGGGGGGAGCGGGTCTTCTGGCGTATCCCCGCCCAGCATGTGGGCATGATGGCATTAGACCATGATGAGGTATTTTTCCGAAACCTGGTTGCCCTCAGCCTGTTTAATGCCGTTGAGCGCCAGAATCAGGCTGGGATCTGGCCGACAGAACATCTTGTTAAAAATTTGAAAGAAAAATATGGTCTGGACCAGCCTTTCTTTGATACGCGCTTTAATACCGATACCGGTATGTTTTTATTAAAGGTGTATCGTCAATACCAGATTCAGGCTGCCCGCCAGAAGGCGGAGCAGTACGGTAAATATCTCTGGCTCTATGTGGAAAATAACCATTTTACCACTCAAAACAAAGGCTATCTGGTTTATGATTACCAGAATCTAACGGCTAGCAAAGTAATTACCCATACCAGTATCAATCATCAGCTAGCCGAGATCAACTTTTTCCTGGAACTGTATTTGTTAACTGGTGAGGAGGCCTGGTTGACTCAGGCAGAGAAAATGCTACAGGGCATCAGGGATATTGGTACAGCCTGGATTAAACCAGATGGAGATTTGCATTATGCCTACTTGCCCGATGGCAGTTTGGGCATGCAAGATTATCCGCTGGTAACCCTGAAGGATTTGTTGTATACCCAGGAGCTGCTGTTGAAAATCAAAGGGAGTCGAGATCCCTTGCTGGACCAGCTGATAAGCAGCAAACAGGCGTATTTACAAAAACAAAAACTAGGACCGCAATAGTGCGGCCCTAGTTTTTTGTTTCTTCAGCATATTGCAAAATCCGGTTGAGGATTTCTTCCCGGCGCTGATTGATGGCGGTGAAATCCATGGCGGGAATGTAGTAGGTTTCCATGCGGTCATGTTCGGCTTTGGCTTCTTTAATATATTTAACCGCCCGGTAGAAAGAGGTCCAGAAACGGCCTTTAACACTGTCGATTTCAGTAGTATAGAGAGATAAACGCTGACGATTGAGATAATCATTTAGATTATAAATTGTAGCTGTTGCCGGCAGCTGCAGGTCTGAGGGGATATTGCCATTGATAACTGCCACTTTCAAGGCGGGGATGATGATCCCATCCAGTTTGATCGGGTCAAAGGAGCAATGATAGGCCTGGCAGTCCAGTCCTAGCAACTGGGCCCTGGTCAGGAGCCGTTCGATCAGGGTGGATTTGCCGGTGCCTGGATCTCCTTGCAGGACAAAGATTTTATCAACACCAATCAACAAGGTATCCCAGCTGTTTACCGGGCCGAGGGGTGTGATGGCTGAGGCAAAAAGGCGACGGATTTTGGCGGGACGGATAAACTGGGGTTTAATATCAGCAAAGATTTCCTCTTCTAGTTTGAGGGTAAGGCGGTTAACCTGAGGAAAATTCTGGCTTTCCTGCAGATAGGATTCCCATTCATCCAGAACAATCTTGGCTTCCGCCAGAGCCTGATAGGCGATGGCAAAGAGGCGGCCCACCCGGGCATTGCTTTCCATGATGGCAGTCTTATTGGCCCGCAGCATATCTTCCTGCCAGTGGTCACCGAGATGGATGATTTCGTCTACTGCCCCGGGGTTTTTGGGATCAACCCCATGGGGGGCGGTGAAAACATTCTAATTTTCCAGTTACCTACCAATTCAAATGGGCATCTTCAAATGGGCATCAGTTGGTGCCTTGGTAAACACAATAATGGACGTGTCTGTAACCTCTACACGTTTAATCAGCATTCTGATCAAATACTGTTTTTCTTCTGGTGCAAGATTATCAATATGTGTTGCGTATTTAGCGGCAAGTTGCTTCAGTTCCTGCAGTTCAGCTGGAGTGCTACGATTGATAGCCTCCATCAGCTGTCTGTATTTCTGCTCCAGGAATGACATTCTGTTCGCAATTTCCTTCAACCTTGGTTCAATGTCTTCGTCGTTGATTAAACCTTTTTGGTATAGGTTGAGGACCCGCTGTTTTTCCTCCTGAATCTGGCTGATTTTAGCTGTGACTTCCTGCAGGTTTTTCTCCAGTTGTAATTTATTGGTCGCCTTTATACTGTTCAGTTCATCAGACAGGATTTCCGGGCTTTTAATAACTCTTTCAACCCAGGACCAGACGGCTGCTTCCAATTTGTCAGCATTGTGGTTACGGGTAATACACTTCGGGGTATTGGGTTTGCCAGGACTTTTGGCGGTACAAACATAGTAGCGCAAAGGTTTTTTGTTGCTATTACGGATCAGATTGCCATGAATAGTGCTGCCACAGGCACCACATCTGACAATGCCGCTCAATAAATAAAAGGCCTTGCTTAAGCCGGGACGAAGTCGCCGCTGCAAGTCCAGGTTTTCCTGCACCTTCTGGAACAACTCCGGTTCAATGATGGCCGGGATGGGGATAGGTATCCACTCATCCTGTGGACGAATGCTCCGCTTTTTCTTTTCGCTTTCCGGGCGGTACCGGTTATGTTTTACGCCTTCAGTATTGTGTTTGTTAACGTAATAGATTCCAATATACGCCTGGTTTCTCAGCATTCGACAGATAGTAGCGCGCTGCCAGGTTCCACCTTTTGGAGCAGGTATTCCTTGCTCGTTCAGCATTTCTACGATGCGGTAGGAATTATTGCCTTCCGCAGCCCAGGTGAAGATTTGCTTTACTATTTCTGCCTGTCGGGCATCAACATGAAAAGCATCTTCTACAGGGTCAAAAACATAGCCGAAAGGGGGAGCAGGGTGGGTTATCTTGCCTGATTTGGCTTTCTGCAGTTTTCCGCGGCGGCTGCGTTCCTTGATTTTCTCCCGTTCATACTCGGCAATTGCACCTCGCATACTGTAGAAGAGGCGACCTTCCGGAGTATTTTGCCAGTCGAAGTTGACGAATTCGAGCTTGGTTCCGCGTCGTTCGATTTCCTCGGTGATCATCAGCTGGTGTGACAGGTTTCTGGCGAGCCGGTCCGGATCCAGGCAGATGAAGTAGTCAACCTTTGTTTCTTTTAACCTGTCTCTGGCCGAGCTTAGTCCTGGTCTGTCCAGGATGCTGCCGGATACGCCTTCATCTGAAAATACTTCTACCATGGTGCAGCCCAGGGCATAGGCCCGGTTTTTACATGCCTCAATCTGAGCCGGGAGGCTGTACCCATGTTTCGCCTGGTCTTCTGTGCTCACCCTGACGTAAACTATTGCCCTCATTGCCAGCCTCCATTTCTATGATTTTTTGCAATAACCAGCGAATTGCCTGGCGAAGGTAGGTGTCTGTATTTTCGGTAGATATTATTATGATATCATAATCCTGGGCCATAGCCATCACCTCATTAGAGCATATGATGGCCATGGCTTGGCTAATTGCTGGTTTACTTGGTTACGTATACAAAAAATGGAGCACAGAGCTCCATTTTTATGCTTTTATTACTATTTTGGTATCTTTATGTTCAGAAAGTTGGTCCCACTCTCGATGTTTCGCCAACATAATATTTAATATGCTTGTACACTTAACTTTGAATGTTGCCGACACAAATGGCAATCTCGGTTCACCCTGTATCCGACCATTAGTTTCATCTCTTGCTGGTATAAAATGTCGTTCCTCTGTAACCAGTGTTGCCCCGTGGATTTTGGCTATAGCTACTAGCATAGGGTCGGCTTTTCTTAAGAAATTTTCTGCTTGATGGAGTTCATAGCTGCTTCTTACATATTTATCTATATCAGCCAGAACATTGAAAAAAGCTTCGTTTTCTTCTAATAATCTGATTTTGCCTCTTTCGTGAAGTGACTTAAGTAGGTCTTTTTCAACTCTTGACGACTTATCAGATCTATTAGATTTTTTTACTACTTCATCATAAACCTCTCTAGTGATTACTAGGTTCCCAGAAGAAAAACCTTTTGTGTACCAATGTTTAAGCCATTCAATTGTTTCTTTGATATCATTATGATGTAAAGCAAGGCTTAAAGCTGAGCATTGTGCCTTATGGAACGGAGTGATGATAGCATTAGAATCAAGAAGGTACATAAGCCGATCTCTCCATGAAGGCCATTGCTGTCGGTAGCCTTAAATTTAATAACGAAGCCATTTCCTTAGAGCTAATTTCGCCGCAAAGAGCAGCATCAAGTACGGTGCGTACAAATTTTCTACTGTTTCTAATCTCAAATGTAAGCCAAAAATTGCCACTTCCTTTTGGTTGCTTCATTTTACTATTATTCTTTTGTATCTGTTGCAAGGTTTTAGCATATTCATCATAGGAAATAAGGTTTAGCTCTAATGCCCTTTTCAATGTTGCCCATGCACTTACCTTAAATACCTTGGCTGCTCTTTGGGCTTGCTCATATGGCTCTCCGTTCCAAGCATTTTTGAAGTCCGCTTCAGGCATCAAAAGTTCAGCAGCCACTTGGTCACATAAGCGCTCTAAGTGTTCATCAGGTTCATGCGAATCTTCAAGTTCGGCGTCCAGAACGCTTTCACCAATCCATACGTGGACAAGTTCATGCATTAGAGTAAATATCTGCCGCACTAAAGGATCCTGGGTGTTCAGAAAGATAATAGGTGCAACACGGTCGGCGATTACAAACCCTGAAAATTCTTTAGGGTCGAAGACACGGCGTGTATTTGTGCCTACGTAGCCTTGACGGAGGACCAAAATCCCGGCGTCTTCTATTTTCTCAACTGCCAGTCTGAGGAAGTCCTGCCAAGACCGGGCATTTCTTTGCAGTTCCTGAATAGGGATTATCTGTAAAATAGCTTGTTTAATCGTTTCTACCTCATACTGATTAGAAAGCCAATTTTGGAAAAATGGCAAAGGCGTATTACGGCGGTATTCACGCCACCAATCATGCTTTCGCAATGCATCGTATACTGCTTCGACAAGCTCTTGGCTTGGCTCGTTTCCTTTTTTTAATCCACGCCGAAAATCTTTCAATGGTAATTCTATTTGTTCTGGTGGCGGTAAAAGAAGTTGACTAAAAGCAATATGACATAAATCAGCTAACTTCCTTGCCTGGCTATATGTTGGCTTTTCAGTTCCATTAAGCCAATGCCTTATTTTTTCTGGTCTTACATTTAAGGACTTAGCAAGTGCTTCTTCCTTAAGGTTTGCCCAATTCATTGCCCAGCGGAGGGTTTCTGGTATTATTGGAACTTGAATTGCCACTTTTGCTCCCTCCTTTAAGCGATAAAATTAGCCTTCTCACTAACATAATACCATTACTATTTTTCACAAACAACATACATATTACGTTGCGTTTCTTCTTTTGCTTTCCCAATATTCTTCTGCTAATGGTTCGAAATTCCAGCTGATGTGGCCATTATGCAATTCCTCAACAGCTTTCTTTATCACTTCAAGTGGTACTTTTCATATCCTGGGGAACAAACTAATTAACATTAATCTCTTGTTTGTTTTTATCTTTTCTAACTAATGCCATAATTCCTGCAATAAATATTAATATGCCAGGAATTATGTAAAAAGCGGATATTGAGATTACTCCACCTATTGATGCAATCAAAAACATTATACCGGCAGTTTTTGGCTTACTTTTGACCATTACAGATCCAACTATAGCTAAAATACTCAATAATGCGGCGCTCCATCCTAAACTTACTACTGTTCCTGCTCCTTGGGCATTAAATGCAGAACCAACCCCTCCGATAAATAGAGCAATAAATGAAGCTATAAGTCCCAAAATCCCACCCAATAAACCTAATATTAATTCTGCTGTTCTACTCACAAAAATGACCTCCTTAATTATTGCAGTTTAAATATTGCTTGTCCAAATCCAAGTAAATTAGGTTCAAAAATAAATTCTAATCCCTGAGCCTTTTTAGGGACTTCGTATACTATTTCGCCTCTCATTTTTCTTCCTGGTCCAACCTCGCCATCTAAACTTCCTTTAACGTTATCAAGAATTGTTTGATTATAAGAATAACCTTCTGAATCAGCTAACTTGAACATCATTAGTGAACTAAGTGCGGCAGATTCGTTGCCTAAATTCTCAATAGCTGCATCAATAATAATGAATATATTACCTGATTCTGGCTTAAAAAGTTGAGTGCCATTTGATTTTTTTACTGAGTTGACTGTAATGGCCAAATCTCCCATTTTAACCTTTTCGCCAACTTTGAAATATTTTGGCTCATTTTTTATAGGGGCTTGGGTTGATTGGTTTTGTGCATTACCAGGCTGTTGTTCAACCTTTTCAGGTGTAATTGTTTGCCCACAACCGCTTAATAACCCAATAAGAAGAATAATAGTAGCTAAAGTTTTTTTCATTCTCTTTACCCCCTTAATTTTTAATGATATTGCTGTTCTAATTATGTATTAATAATAATCACCACCTCCTTCAAAAGCTTGGCCAAGATATTATTTCAAAAACTATCCTGATCCAGCCAAATAGACCAGTCCAACTTCTCTAGCGAATCTTTCTGCGCTTTTCTCTATTAAATATCGCTGCATATCGACCCCGATTACATAGGGGATGACCGGCATATCTTTTAGGATATGGTTAATCTCATGGAAGATGATATGCCTTCGTCCTTCTGGGGATAGGTCTTCGCTAACAAAGATATGATAGACCCCTTTCCTGGACTTATAAACAAATCCAGCAATGCCAGGTCCTAGCTGAACCGCATGACAAACTGCTTTACCAGTGAATAATTCGCTTATCTCTTTCATATTAACCATGCTGCTGTCACCTTTTGTTGAAAAATGTCGAAAACCATAAATTAGCATGAAACCCGCTACCTGTTTTTTAACAAGTAGCGGGTTAGTTTATTTTTTATAGACTTAGATGGCTAGGTCGAATGGTAGATCTGAAATGTCTTTGAGTCTTTTCCCTTCTATCATAATATTAAGCATCTCCAAAGCATCTTCTGCATTAGCTGCTTCTACAGCTTGTTTTAATTCATCTAGAGCAAAATGATATACACAATCTATATCACCAGTACCCAAGGCTATAGAAGCAAGCCGACTTGGTAACGGCTCAGCAGTAACTACAACAATATGTGGCAAATGCCCTTTACGATTACGAATTAAATTAAGCGCTTCAGCACGGCTATTTTGGCTACGATCGGAGCGTATTGTCCATTTGGATGAGATGCTTGCATGCAACAATGGTTTTCCGCCATTAATGGCTCGAATTGCTGTACGTCTTGACACTTTTCTATCCACAAAAAACATTGGTTCATTGATTTCTTCTTCACTTAATAAGTGGCGAACTATAATTACATCAGGGGAAATTGTATAATCATTACCTAAAGCGGCAGCAAGTTGTGGATTGCTTTTTGCGGCGTGATCTAATTCAATCAGATGAGCGTATTGTTCGTATTCAGCAATTGCCATTCTATTACGGTTACCAACTTTAATGATTTCCCATTGGCCTGGTCTAATATGTTTCAGTGATAAAAAAGTTTCTCTTATAAATTCAGCGTTTATAGCTTCAAAAGCACTTCCTGATGTTTGTCCGGCAAGCCTCTCGCCAGTTGAGGATTCAAGAATCTCTGCTATTTGTCTAGCAATTTTTACTGACAATTTACTGTCTTTATCTGCATTAGATGGTATACCGTGACTGTTTATAGTGAGTACTGAATTCAAAAGATTTGCATGATATTTTTTTCGGGCTGCAGTTATAAATGCTATACTCATGACACATTTATCCTTTTTAATTTAGTTTTTATGGATTTCTCTAAACATTTTCTTATTTGCAATCCAACAGCCTGAGCAACGGGCGGGGGAAAGGCGTTGCCTATTTGACGATATACTGAGGTCTTTTTCCCGCAAAAACTCCATGAGTCTGGGAAGCCTTGTAGCCGAGCAACCATTCTATTAGTTAAGCGCGGCATCCCCACAAAATCTGGCCCGGGAGGCTCATCTGCAATACCATGTCCATCTATTCCAAGTGTAGCCCATGCTCTTTTTGCTCTTGTTGGCCCAAGGTCAGGTCCACCGTGTTTTTTCGAACCACCTACTATGGTTGGTGCTATATCATTTGCTTGCTCACGCCATTTATCCACTAATTTCCAACCTTTTTCTGCCATTAAATCATATAACGCTTCTCCTACTGTTGGTGGACAAAGCTCATTAGGTTTTGGCCAATTAAAGTCAATTTCTAAGTCGTTTCTGATAGCAACAATAACGACCCTTGGGCGCAATTGTGGCACTCCAAAATCTGATGCATTTAATAATTTCCAATCAACAACATAACCTAGTTTACAAATAGTGTGAATTATTTGATTGCGGTAGTCGTCAAAAATTGCATCCAATAGCCCTCTAACATTTTCTAACATTACAGCTTTGGGTCGTATCTCTTCAATTATCCTTAATGCTTCCGGAAACAAATCGCGGTCATCTTTTTCGCCAAGTTGTTTACCGGCTTTAGAAAAGGGAGGACAGGGTACTCCTCCTGCAACTAAATCTATTCCTTGATATTCTTTTCCTGAAAAATCATGTAGATCACCTTCAATCACATTCCAAAACGGTCTATTAGTTCTAAGAGTAGAACAGGCGGTGGCATCAATTTCTACAAGAGCAAGATGATTGAACCCTGCTTGCTCAAGTCCGAGGGCTTGTCCGCCTGCACCAGCACATAATTCTATAGAAAACATATTCTCACTCCCATACAAGTGCTAGTGAAATCATTGCTAATACTCATCGGCTTCCTCATCCTCAACCATCTTGATATAACGAATTATTCTTTTGATTGTAACCGGAGGCAAATCTCTGACCTGCTTAAAGAGCAATTGCAGATCATCGCGCTTAATTAAATCTTGCCAGAATTCCAGTAGCTCCTGGTCGTCGGCGATGGCCTCAGCAATCATCTTTTCAGCGCGAGCAGTAGCCGCTTCTATCTCCTCCAGGTCGGGGATGGAGGGGTCGTCAGGTAGATAATCAACGTTTATATCTGCGGCGTCAAGTAACTCCTTTATTGGTACACCGAGCCCTTTAGATATTTTTTTTAATGTATCGATTGTTGGGGAGACTGGCTTGTTTGTTCTGGGATCCTTGCCTTTCTCTAAGCTGTCCAAATATGAATGGCTTATATCACACAACCGAGCACATTCACGCAGAGAAAGTCCGCGCTCTTTCCTCTTATTCCTTATGTATTCTCCTAATTTATCCATAAAATCACTCCATGTACATTTTAACATGAATGTAAGACATGCCATACGTAAATCGTAATTTTTTTTGTAAAACATACTTGACAGCCTAAATTAATGTATGTTATGCTTTACATGTAAGGAATGCAGAACAGATGAGAGGGGGTGCGGTTGATGAGGAATTTAATTGCCTTAAAGCGAAAGGCGCTTGGCATGACACAAGAGGAATTGGCAAGCATATTAAAGATAAGCAGACCATATTTGTCCGATCTGGAAAACGGGAAGTACAATGTTAGCGGGAAACTTATGCTAAAGATAGCAAATGCCCTTGGATGCAAAGTAGAGGAAATTTTTTTTGATGATGCTGTCAATCATGCAGAACAAAAACCCAAGGCGGGGTAGGAGGTGAGGAGGATGGAGACGATTGAACGGACGAACATACTACTGGAAGAGATACTTGCAGAGATTAGAAAAATTACTAACTATATAAACCTTTTAGAACAAAGGCGTGTTGAGGCTGAGAAAAAGGTCAAACATTCAGATATGATTAGAGCTTTTATGTATTAGGCTGTTGGTACCCTGGTTTTTGTAAATTGGGCTCAGACGGCTTGCCGCTGTGGCAATCCTCTTTGGCATCGAGTCTAGGCAATAATCATTCTACTTTCATTTAACCTTTTGCATTAAGCCGGACAAACTTTCTCTCATGCTGGGCAATTTTGCTGACGATATAGGACAAGTCAGTTTGAATTGCATCCAGGCGTTCATCAAGATGTTCTTGCAGACGGGCAATTTGGTCGCCGCGCATAGAGTAGCCATCAAACAGGGCATTAATCTTTTCCCCATGTTCATTTTCGATGCGAGCAATAGAATGTTGTATTGCAGAAAGTTGTTGAGAGTGCTGCTGTTGGGTGTTCTTGATATCCGTAAGTTCCTGGGTAATTTGTGCGACATAATCAAGGAGCATGTCTATCTTATTTTCCATGATCAATCTCCTTTCAGGCTCCTAATCAGACGCAAGTTTTTAGAAAGGCTGGGGGAGCAGGAAAGACTATGCGAGGAGGTTTTTTTGAATGAAGAAGATTTTAGTGCCAGATGACTCTATAAATATTTTCCATCTGGTCAAAGAAGGTAGAGATGAGCAGCAGGTTAAAGTATCTGTTAATGCAGTAATGGATGTAGTTAAGGACTTGGATTTAACCGTAGATGAATTTTATACGTTTATCAATATCATTATTAAAGCTTTTGGTGAGAAGCAGGTAAAGGTTTAGTCATCTTTAAAATTTGCTCCCCCTTGAATCTTATTTAGCCCTTTTCAGTGCAAGGATATCGTTTTCATGCTCTGCAGTTTTCCGAACCAGGTAGTTAATGTCCATGCTAATTCTGTCCAGTCTGTCATTGCTGGTTCGGGATTGCTCTTCCAACTGGCTTTTGACTACTCGCAAAATGGCTAAAACATCTTTTTGCTGGTCGGCCAGGATACTTTCCAGATCAGTTTTAGTGGCCATGTTCTGTTCGATTCTGTTAATTCGTTCCGCCAGATGGTTAATTTGGCTGCCTGTCTCTGTTTTAAACTCAGTAAGATCAGTTTTAATGGCCTTAATTTCGCTCAAGATTTCTTTCAGCAATTGTTCACTCATAATTAATCTCCTTTCAGACTTTTGAGGAAAGCAGTCAATAGCTGTCTTTGCTCAGGAGTTAAGGATTCAGCCTCCTGGAGTAACTGTCGCAGATCCGGAGGCATGTCCGGAGTTTCTTCGGAAAAGAATTCGGCCCAAGAAACATTCAGTGCCTTTAATATTTTATCAAGCGTCTGGACAGTTGGTTGTTTCTTGCCGAGTTCTATGTCACTTAACCCAGCTTGGGATATTCCAGATATTTTGGCGAGCTTATATTGGCTTATATTACGCAATGTTCTTAAATGGACGATTCTTTCTGATATATCCAAAAGTATAGCCCCCTTTAGAATTATCACTATAGCTATAATAGCACACAAATTTTTTTATGGAAACAATCGCAAAAGTTATTGACAATACAAAGCAATAGCGATATATTAAAGATGGAGGAGGTGATATTGTGTTTAGTGCAAGGCTAAAGGCTGTCAGAAAAACTCTTGGATTAAGTCAGGCAAGATTGGCAGAATTATCTGGTGTATCTCAGGCATACATCAGTGAACTTGAGGCCGGGTCTAAGCAACCGACTCTGACTATTTTGGATAAACTTGCCTCAGCCTTGGGAGTAACAGTAGCAGAGCTCATTGAGGACGGCCCAAAGGATAAATCGGCGTGAAGGGGGTGAGGAGATGGAAGCGAGTATACAGGAGCTAACAGCCAGGATTAGGGAGCTTGAAAGAGAGAATGAATTGTTGAAGGCGCAGCTATTCAGCAAACCAAGTATTACAGCACACCAGAAGATCCAGGCGGCAATTAGCAAAAGGGCTTGTGAGCTTGAGCCGAATGCTTCTTCGAGATTTGCCAGGCAGGCCCTTAAACGCAGGATCATGGAGGATGTGAAGTGGCTGCTAAGGGTGCGCTATGCTAACCAGTTTACCGAAGAACATGTAGAGCCTGCACTGGAGATTATTCAAAACTGGCCAAATTGGAGGTGAAGAGATGAAAAGGAAACCGCAGGAATACACGTTATCAGTAGTTTCAGTTGACCAGGATGAAGGCTGTATTAGACAGGCAATTCGTTTTGTGATCCAAACCCTGATGAAAAAACTGGAGGAAGAAGCAGAAGGGAGGGACAAGCATGAAGGATGTAAAGGTGTTGCTGATTGAGCAGATCAGGATGGCTAATCAGAGAGAGCTATTAGCTAACATAGTGGCACAGCGGAAGGAAGAGAGCTGGCCAGTGCGGATTGAGAGAATGGGCAACAGTTTCATTGTCAGCGGGCGGGGTACAAGGTTAGACGTGTACCTTGCGGAGACTCATAAAGGCTACCTGGTGTCGGTGCCGAATTTCAGCCGCTGCGGGATTGTAAGAGCTGACTGTACTGCAGGGGATATCATGGAGTATCTAGAGCTAGACAACCCGGTTGATGCGACAACACTGGCCACTGCGGTCAGGTACCTGATAAAGTACATCATTTAAGTAAGCGCCGGAAGCGAGGCCGGCAATTGAGGCGGGATACAATTACATTTTATCCCAGGGAGGAGGTGAGGGGAATGTACATGCAAGCACGGGAAGCGGCAGGATTGACGCAAAAAGAAGCTGCAGAGAGGTTGCATATCGGCATTAGGACATTGCGGGCTTACGAATTAGGGGACGTAGTGCCTAATCCGGAAATAGTTTTGGGGATGGCCCGGTTTTATCGACAGCCGGAGCTGACAATGAGATATTGCCGCAGAGTATGCGCTATAGGACGGGCCTACAGTTATGAGGTGCTGGATGCGGTAAATACTGACCTGGCACATGTAGTTTTAAAGCTGTCCGAAGAATTGGAAGAGGCCCGGGAAGTAATGGCTAAGGCTTTGCGGCTAGTGGTAAACAAAAAGAAACGTGACGATTTCCAGGATAAAGAATGGCAGGAATTCCGGAAAGTGGTTCAAGAGTTTCTGGATGTTGAACACTCAATAGAGGTTCTCAAACTGGCCCTGGGCCGTATGGTGGACGTTGCAGAGCTTATTGATGCCCACAATAAAAAATGCCGCGAACGCGGCTATGTAAGAGAAAAAGCGGCGCTGGCCGCATATTAAGGAAGTGATTCTCATGGACATTGACATTATCCGGATTGCGATAATGACCGGGACAAGCTGGACTCTGCCGATACCGCAAAAATCATGTGCGGAAGTTGTGGCAAAGGAATACAGCAAGGCTTATTCCCGGGTACAAATCAGGGCCATCTACTACAATAAACGGCCTTATTATGTAATCGAATTTAGTGGTCCCAAGGAGGAGGTTGATGACAATGAAATGCGGGGCTTGCGGGCGTACGCTTAAGGACGAAAAATCAATCAAGCTAGGATATGGCAAAACCTGCTACAAAAAGCTGCTCAAGGGTGAAGTGAAAAAGCAGGATCAGGAAGAGAGTTTGCTGGATTTAGTAGCTGAGCTGGTAGGTTGGAGGGGATAGGTTTGAAACTAACCAGAAAAAGAAAAAGCCGACTAGAAAGCACGGCTTAAGAAAATACCTCAACTTAATTATATCAGAATCAACAGAGAGGCACAAGGTGCCATACAGAGGGCTAACTGTC
>NZ_BDLQ01000049.1:0-330 GCF_002049255.1 Carboxydocella sp. ULO1
TGCAGAATACATATGTACTAATTGTACCGGGAGCGAGAAAAAGAAAGTAGCATTTACATGTAAGAGTAGATTTTGTAATCGATGTGGAAAAGTTTATATAGAAAAGTGGGTAGAAAAACAAACAGAACGGATATTGGAAATAGGACACAGACATATGGTACTTACCGTTCCAGAAGAATTAAGGGTGATGTTTTACCGTAACCGGGATTGGCTAAAAGATCTGAGTGATAAAGCAGCAGAAGTAATTCAGTATTGGTATCGTGAGAAAGGCAGGAAAAGAGGGTATGAAGTCGGGGCAATAGCAGTAATACATACCTTTGGAAGGGACTT
>NZ_BDLQ01000050.1:0-815 GCF_002049255.1 Carboxydocella sp. ULO1
CTGAGTGATAAAGCAGCAGAAGTAATTCAGTATTGGTATCGTGAGAAAGGCAGGAAAAGAGGGTATGAAGTCGGGGCAATAGCAGTAATACATACCTTTGGAAGGGACTTAAAATTTAATCCGCATGTTCATGTTCTGGTAACGGAAGGAGCGATAGATAAAAACAAAATATGGAAAGGAGTAGGTTTTATTCCATACGAGTATTTAAGGAAAGCTTGGCAGAAGGTATTATTAGATTGGCTAAAACAGAAATATCCGGAAAGCACTAGAATAAAAGAACAGATAAATAGATTATACAAACAATATCAGAAAGGGTTCTACGTATATGCAGAGAGGCGGATGAAAAGCGCGAAAGGGGCAGCTAAATACATAGGGAGATACCTGGCACGGCCAGCGATAGCGGAATATAGAATATTAGAATATGACGGAGAGCGGGTACGATTCTGGTATGAAGATCATGAGACACACGAACGGAAAGAAGAAGAACTGGGGGTATTAGAATTTATCGGAAGGCTAATATACCATATACCGAAGAAGAACTTTAAGATGGTGAGACGGTATGGGTTGTATCGGCGAGATATGAACAAACTGGCCCAGAAAATCATTGGATTGTGGAACTGGGTAAACCGGAAAGCAAATGTAATAAAAAGGTCGAAGCAAAGCAGGGCAAAGAGCTGGAAAGAACGGATGGAAGAGGCATTTGGAAAAAATCCATTAAAATGTCCATGTTGTGGGCAGGAGATGGAGTTATGGAGGATATGGCATTACAAATATGGAACCATATGGTCATTTGAGAAGGATGGGGTGATTTACAT
>NZ_BDLQ01000051.1:0-1025 GCF_002049255.1 Carboxydocella sp. ULO1
GAGCAAGCAAGGAAAGATAGATGTAATCAGGCCGGGGCAAAATACCCCGGTTTATTGTTTTACCTCTGATACTAACGTAAACAGTATTAATGACCATTGGGATATTGAAGATCTGGTAACACGAGTTAAGGTTATCGGGGCTGAAAACAAGGAAGGTCGGGCTCCTGTTGTTGTAAAAATTGACGGGAAGACAGAGTTTGGAGTACTGCAAGAAGTCATCTATCGAAGCCAGTACGATAGCCTATCTGCTGCCAAAAGTGCTGCTCAGGATATTTTAAAAGAACGAGGGCAACCAAAAAAGCAGCGAAAAATCACTGCTCCGGACCTGCCTTTTTTGCGTAAGGGTGATAAGGTTAAGATTGTGGCCGGTACACTGAACGGCTATTACATTGTTTCAAGCGTATCTCATGATGCTACCAACCGGACTATGGTAATGGAGGTGGAGGATGTTGGCTAGTGGAGTAAGCAAGCTGGCGCAGGTGATAGCAGAAAGGATAGCCAGTCAAACGCAGCGACCAGATGTATTGGAATTGGGAACAATTCAGCCAGACATGAGTCTGAAAATTGACAGGTTTGCGGTACCAATACCGGTTGGAGAATATCTGCTGTGTACCGGGTTGACTTTACAAATAGGTGACCGTGTTCTGATTGGGTGGGTTAACGATTACACTGACCCGGTAGTAATTTCAAAGGTGGTGAGCAGCTAATGCAAAATTTATTTCCTACCTTTGAAATGCCGGAATTAGTAGAACAGGAAACAGAATCAGCTCCAAACTATGGTAAAAGCTGGCTTTTCGATTTTGAAAAAGGAGAATTTGTATTAGATGGTGCGGGTCGTGTGGTTGAAACAGATGAACATACTGCTTGGGTACAGTGGTGTATTAAAACGGTGCTTACTGAACGGTTTGCCTACTTAATCTATAGTACCGACTACGGTACAGAAATTGAGCAAGCTTTAAGCCAGAAGACAAGGAGAACTTTAGAAGCAGAGCTGGAACGGGCAATAACCGAATCACTGCTGGCTG
>NZ_BDLQ01000052.1:0-531 GCF_002049255.1 Carboxydocella sp. ULO1
CCCAGTGGGAAATCTTATCTTGAGGTGGACTTCGCGCTTAGATGCTTTCAGCGCTTATCCCGTCCAGACTTGGCTACCCAGCGATTGCTCCTGGCGGAACAACTGGTACACCAGCGGTCTGTCCATCCCGGTCCTCTCGTACTAGGGACAGCTCCTCTCAAATTTCCTACGCCTGCGACGGATAGGGACCGAACTGTCTCACGACGTTCTGAACCCAGCTCGCGTACCGCTTTAATGGGCGAACAGCCCAACCCTTGGGACCTACTTCAGCCCCAGGATGCGATGAGCCGACATCGAGGTGCCAAACCTCCCCGTCGATGTGGACTCTTGGGGGAGATAAGCCTGTTATCCCCGGGGTAGCTTTTATCCGTTGAGCGATGGCCCTTCCACTCGGTACCACCGGATCACTAAGCCCGACTTTCGTCCCTGCTCGACCCGTCGGTCTCACAGTCAAGCTCCCTTCTGCCTTTGCACTCTCCGCGCGTTTTCCATTCGCGCTGAGGGAACCTTTGGGCGCCTCCGTTACTCTTT
>NZ_BDLQ01000053.1:0-506 GCF_002049255.1 Carboxydocella sp. ULO1
AAGGCGCTGGAGTGCGGCTGCGGCTCCCGGGATTGCCAGTGGTGCGGCAAGATCTGGGAACTGATGGATGCTGTTGACAGCTACATCCCCACTCCTGAGCGGGATATCGACAAGCCCTTCCTGATGCCGGTTGAAGACGTGTTCACCATTACCGGTCGGGGTACTGTTGCTACCGGTCGGGTTGAACGTGGTACTATTAAGGTTGGAGACGAAGTAGAAATCGTCGGTCTGAGAGAAGAAACCAAGAAGACCGTTGTAACCGGTGTGGAAATGTTCCGCAAGCTGCTGGATCAGGCCCAGGCTGGTGACAACATCGGTACCCTGCTGCGGGGTGTAGATCGTAAGGAAATCGAGCGCGGTCAGGTTCTGGCCAAGCCTGGTTCCATCAAGCCTCACACCAAGTTCTTCGCTGAAGTATACGTGCTGACCAAAGAAGAAGGTGGCCGTCATACTCCTTTCTTCAACGGTTACCGGCCCCAGTTCTACTTCCGGACCACTGACGTTAC
>NZ_BDLQ01000054.1:0-5524 GCF_002049255.1 Carboxydocella sp. ULO1
CCGCCTGTAATGTTCCACGTCCATAAAATACCTTTTGCAGGGAAAAAGGTTGTCCATCTCCATCTTAAACCACCCTTTTGCAATTCAAACATGCTCCAAGGTCCAGCTCATTCAGCTCAACTATTTCTCCTGATCTGCAAAATGGGCAACGCCCCTCATAGTGATACATTCCAGGCATTGTTCCTGGGCTTTTTTGTCCAGTCTGACTGCCGCCATGATCCAACCCAACAGAAATGCTGCTATTAAGCTCATAGCTGTTAGCCACATCGTTCCACCTCCTCAACCTTCCATATCCGAACTACTGCCCGTTCCTCGCCTTTATCGCAGAGCCGCTTGATTACTCTGCCGTCCACTATCTGCCTATCATCCTTGTATGCTACCTTGTTTAGCGCATCAGTTATAGCTTTTCCGTAATTGTCCCAGTCGCCAGCTTTTTTGTCTGCAAGGTAGATAATTATCTCTACCGCTACTGGTCCATTTATGCGCTTAATACCAGCTTTTATTGCATACCAGGTGACCAGTTCTTTGTAAGCTATGTATTGCTGCGCTCTTTGCTTTACAAATTTCCCTCTTTGCGTCATCCGGACGGCCGGCACTGGCCGCCCGGGGACCTCGAATTCAAAAATCTCTTTTTCGTAGCTCATCCTGAATCTTTCTTAACCTCCGTATTTGTAATTCCATCGCCAGTACAGGCAGTAGCAGCACTACTACTCCAATTATGTATGCAATTACTAGGCCTAATTTGGTCACTATCCCGCCCTCCTCTGCTTCACTTTCTGGCCATAACCTAACCTGGCCTTCCTCTCTTCCCAAGCTTGTTTAATTTGCAGTTGTATTTTTTCTTCCTCAAGCCGTCTGATTCGTTCCAACAACTCCCACTCTTCAGGAGTATAGCTCCGGTAATACGCCGGATCCGGATCCCGGCTAACCAGTACCCCTTGCTTTATATCAACAACCCTCAATGGATTGGCAAACAGGTCGTTGAATTTCCTGAGCTTGCTTTTATGTTCCTTTGCGATTCTGTCTCTGTTTGGCCGGTTTTCCCCGTTGGACCAGGGAGAGTTCTTTTTCCCCTTTGCCATCAGCTTCACCTCCGGTAAAGTTGTTTTTTGGGGGCCCTGTGCTGGTTCGAACAGCCGCCCTGGCTTGTGCTACACCAGGTCACTCCTACTGGCAGGGCCTTGTCAAGTTGGCTAGAATGGCAAGTCCCCAGCTTCCTGCAATCCATTATTCCAGCCTGGTTCCGGCTGGCTTTCCCGCGGGCTGAGGAAACGAACTGTTTCAGCCGCAACTTCGGCTACCCAGCGTTTTTGACCGTCCTGCCCCTCAAAAGACCGAATTTCCAGACGGCCGTCCACCGCTGCCAGTTTGCCTTTGCCTAGATACTTGCTGCAGTTTTCAGCCATTTGGCCCCAGACCACAACGTTGATGAAATCTGCTTCCCGCTCTCCGGCCTGGTTCTTGAAAGGCCGATCAACTGCCAGAGTAAATCTGGCCACTGCCTTGCCGGTGTTGGTGTATCTCAGCTCCGGATCCCTGGTCAGGCGCCCGATGAGAATGATTCTGTTAAGCATTTGCAGCCTCCTTATGTCCCCCTAAATATTTTTCTACCTGCAAAAGGCACTCCTGACATACTGGACTGGCCATATCTAGATTTCTGACTCCTCGCAAACATCTCACTTTCAATTTGCTTTTGGCATAAGCACAAAGCAAAACTGCCTTCAGGATCGAACTAATATGCTCCACCCCTATCACCCCTTCTCCAGGTTATAAAACCTGGTGCAATACTTATCGAATTTGACTTCTACGGTCCCAACAGGTCCTTCCCGCTGCTTAGCCACGATTATCTCCGCAATGCCTTTTTTGTTAGTATCAGGGAAATAATACTCCGGTCGGTACAGGAACAAAACAACGTCGGCATCCTGTTCAATAGCTCCTGATTCCCGCAAGTGGCTGAGACTCGGTCTTTTATCCTGAGTGTGTTCGACAGCTCTACTGAGCTGCGACAATGCGAGCACCGGTGTTTTTAATTCCATGGCCATAAGTTTGAGGCCACGTGTAATCTCACTTACTTCACGTTCCCTGGTCTCTCTCCCCTTGCCAGTAGGCTTGATTAGCTGAATGTAGTCGATGATCACCAAATCCAAGCCTTGCTCTAATTTGGCCTTACGACACCTGCTCAGTATTTCCGGGACAGAAATATCAGGTGTATCATCCAGCATTAAGCCTGATTGCGATACTAGACCTGCTGCATCAATGATTTTTTTGTTTGCAGTTTCATCCAGGAGCCCCAGACGCACTGCCTGAGCATCAACCTTAGCTATGTTTACAATCATCTTCTCGACTATCTTTTCTTTGCTGGTTTCAAGAGAAAAGAATGCTACTCGTTTTTTCGGTTTTAAAACATTGTTGATAGCTATTTGAACAGCAAAGCTGGTTTTCCCCATTGCTGGTCTGGCTGCCACAACTATGAGCTGATTCGGGTGCAGCCCTGCAGTCATTGCATCGAGATCATAAAAACCTGTGGGTAATCCAGTAACACCATTCCTGGGTTTTCGCTCCAAAATATCATCCATGGCCCGGTGAGTTACTTCCCAGGCGCTGGTCAAGCCACTCGTGTTTTTAACGCTTACAGAAAGCCCGAAGATATCCCGCTCTGCCTCATGAATCAGCTCATTGATGTCTTCGTAGTCCGATGATATTGCCTTGGCTTTTACTATGTCTGACAGCCTGATTAACTGACGTGCTATGGATTTTTCTCGAACTATCTCAGCGTAATACCGAGCATTTGCAACTGAAGGCAGTTGATTTGTTAATGTGGCAAGGTAAGCAAATCCACCAACTCTTTCTAACTTGCCGTTCTTGGTCAGCTCTTCCCCCAGTGTTACTAGATCTACCGGGATCCTGGCTTCATGCAGTGTAATTATGGCCTCATAGATCTCGCCATGGGCAGCATTGTAAAAGTCTTTCTTAGCAAGCAATGGCTGTACTTCCAGGATGGCCTCTTCAGCCAATATCATTGCACCCAGCACAGACTGCTCAGCGTCGATGTTGCTAGGAAGAGTCTGCCGCAATTACTCCAGCCTCCTTCCAGATCTTTTTCATCTGGACCATAAGATTTTCGTTGTAGACGTCCTGTTCAGTCTTTTGTTTTGGCGGAGGCTCACTTTGGCTTACCTGGCTTGACTTGCTATTTGTTTTTTTTGGTGTCTTGATCAAGGCAAACCTTTGCCGGTCGGCTTCCACGTCCGCAACTGACTTAAAGCCTTCATTCGCCCAGCGCGTAAAGACACCTTCGACATACTTCAGATTTCTGGTATTAGTCATAGCCATTTCTTCCAGGGCCACCTTGAGCATGTCAAGATCCCAGCCCTGTTCATCAAGCCACAAATACAGTTTTTTAACTGCAAATGGCGACGGGTTTAATATGCCTGCATTGGCCAGCATCTCCGAAACCGTCTGCATGCCTTGCTTCAGCTTGGCTTTTTCCGTAACCTTTTCAGCACCAGCACCACCAGCAGCTGTTTCTTCTATCAACACAGTATTATCTAGATCTATACTTTCTGTATTAGCTGGTGCTGGTGGTATATTATTTATATTTGTATTACTAGAAAGAGATAGTGAAAGAGAAGGTGAAGGTACAATTTTTTGCAATTGTTGCAGATTATCTGCAAAAAGTGGGTCATGAGTCGCTGTTTGTTGCAGATTATCTGCAATATTAGTGGGTTGTTGCTGGGTTTGTTGCAGATTATCTGCAATGTTTGCAGATTTTTGCTGATTGTTTGCAACTATCGCAGATTGTTGCTGATTATCTGCAATCTGTTTTTCCCAGGGCGGGTTAGGTGGTGCAGGATACTTTGATGCTTGTTTCTTCTTGCGATCGGCTGTTATGTATGTTTGATACTTAAACCAAACATTGGGATTGATAGCCAGGTAGGGCTTGCCGTCAACCTCGTATTTATGTGCTATACCATACTCATCATACAACTGAATGGCTTGCGCTATTTCCCTGGAGGTGAAAGGAAAGGCGGGAAACAGAGTCAGTTTTACCTCAACTGGGTTTGCACTCATGCGTCCCCAGTCATCAAAAGCGGTTATAAACCAGGGCCACATAAGAGCGGCTGTAGGGTTAATTTCAGCTATAGATGCAAGTTTTTCGTCCGTACTCATTTCACTGGTAATAAATCTTTTGCGCGCCATCCTTTTCACTCTCCCCTAAATATACTGCAGTTAGTTGTGGCTACTACTTTTCTCCGACAACAGTCATCGTGATCACAAACGGCGGATAAAGCCTGGCAATATCCTTCGTTGAAGTTGCTGCATCGCAGACACTGGCAGGCCACCCTTTTGTTGCAGGGTATTCTTAGATTAAGCTCCGGACTCACTTCTTTTGATTTTGCCGGTTCAGGAGCAACTGGCCATTGCAACCAGCTGCTCCCTATAAACATATAGCTTGACGGCCGACTTTTTCTTCGCCTGCTCAATTTTCATCACCAAGAGGTATCTTTAATATTTGCCCAGGGAAGATCATCGGCTCCAACGGTTTCCCGTCCTTTTTATTAGCCTCACAGATGAGATCTACTCCATCCCTAATGTCCCTTTGGTGAGGATAAAATCGTTTTGAAATTCCGTAGAGCGTATCCCCAGGCGCTACTATGTAAGTCGTATAACTTTTTTCAGAACTCGATGCATAATCCGAATAAAAGTTGAGTAAACTTAGTATCAGGGAGACTATGACCAAAATTGCGACTAAATTTAAGCGATACTTTTTCCGTTTCCGCATGGCTTTTCTTCCCCCAGTTCCCTGGCCGCCTGTCTAATTTGTTCTAATGTCGCATCCCCTTTTACATAAGCACTTAACATATAGGTATTAACCAGTACATCCAGGGCCGTGCTTGCTGCTATCACTTCCGGATGCTGGATGGTCCCATGTTTGTTAAATAGCCGTTCCAGTTTGCGTTTTTGCCTTGCTATTGCTACCAATGGATGCATTTTAATCCCTCCCTTTTTTAGGGCCGGCGGGACTAGCCCGCCGGTTTTACATTAAAACGGTAGCGGTTCGTTTACATCAAACACAGCCTTTGCGCCCTTAGTGCATCGTTCGACCCTCGGCTTTGTCCACGCTTCCTCGTCCGGTGAGTACGTCCGACCACATGCCTTGCAAGAATACCAGGATATTGGCAGGGTATATATAATGCCCATATATTCAATTTCTTCGTGTTCTTCTCTCATTTCTGCACCGCATTTACATATCATTTGCCTCACCCCTTTCAGCTTCAGCCACCAGCGCCTCGATCCGAGCACAAATCTTGTCGTATTTAACCTTGTCTACCTCGGTACTGCTCTGATAGCCGTACTCGTTTAGGACCTGCCTTACGATCTCTTGCTCCCCTTTAGCTATAGCAAACATCCGTTTTGCCTGCTGGGTCGTAATTTTGCCGGACTGGTCAGTTGCTACCCTGCTGTTTTGCTCGACATGATCAACGTCTATCGTTTTAGTCGGCAGTTGCGAGTCATCAATCGG
>NZ_BDLQ01000055.1:0-1227 GCF_002049255.1 Carboxydocella sp. ULO1
TCCATCACCTACGCCTCTTCGGCCTCGGCTTAGGTCCCGACTTACCCTGGGCGGACGAGCCTTCCCCAGGAAACCTCAGGTTTTCGGCGGGCAGGATTCTCACCTGCCTTTTCGCATACTTATACCGGCATTCTCACTTCCATGCGCTCCAGCACTCCTCTCGGTATGCCTTCTCCGCCCATGGAACGCTCCCCTACCCCTCAACCTTCATCAGGCTGAAGCCGCGATTTCGGTGACAGGCTTAGCCCCGGACATTTTCGGCGCACAACCACTCGACCAGTGAGCTATTACGCACTCTTTAAATGATGGCTGCTTCTAAGCCAACATCCTGGTTGTCTATGCAGCTGCACATCCTTTCCCACTTAGCCTGTACTTCGGGACCTTAATCGGCGGTCTGGGCTGTTTCCCTCTCGACTATGAAGCTTATCCCTCATAGTCTGACTCCCAGGGTCCAAGTTATGGCATTCGCAGTTTGATAAGGTTCGGTAACCTTGCTCAGGCCCCTAGCCCATTCAGTGCTCTACCTCCATAACTCATCCCCTGAGGCTAGCCCTAAAGCTATTTCGGGGAGAACCAGCTATCTCCGGGTTCGATTGGCATTTCACCCCTACCCACACCTCATCCGCCGACTTTTCAACGTCGGTCGGTTCGGGCCTCCACGAGACTTTACTCCCGCTTCACCCTGGACATGGGTAGATCACCCGGTTTCGGGTCTACGGCAGCAAACTTATCGCCCTCTTCAGACTCGCTTTCGCTTCGGCTCCGGCTCTCCGCCTTAACCTCGCTTGCTACCGTAACTCGCCGGTTCATTCTACAAAAGGCACGCCATTACCCGCTAAATCGGGCTCTGACTGCTTGTAGGCACACGGTTTCAGGTTCTTTTTCACTCCCCTCCCGGGGTGCTTTTCACCTTTCCCTCACGGTACTAGTTCACTATCGGTCGCCAAGGAGTATTTAGCCTTGGGAGGTGGTCCTCCCGGATTCCCACAGGGTTCCTCGTGTCCCGTGGTACTCGGGGTCAAATCGGGAGCCTCATCTATTTCGGCTACAGGGCTTTTACCTTGTGTCGCGGGACTTTCCAGTCCTCTTCGCCTATAGATAAGGTTTCTTACTCCCCGGCAGCTCTGCCGCGCTGCCTGATTTGCCCCTCGACCCCATACCTGCAACACCGGCAGGTTTACACAGGTATGGTTTAGGCTCCTCCCCTTTCGCTCGCCGCTACTCAGG
>NZ_BDLQ01000056.1:0-1770 GCF_002049255.1 Carboxydocella sp. ULO1
TGAGCTGGACCTTGGAGCATGTTTGAATTGCAAAAGGGTGGTTTAAGATGGAGATGGACAACCTTTTTCCCTGCAAAAGGTATTTTATGGACGTGGAACATTACAGGCGGACCGGGGAGATAATTCCTGTGACGGAACCGGAGGAAATACCGCCGGTACCGTTGGCCGAGCTGATTGAGGCGGAGAACGAAAAACTGAATAGGGGGGCGGGCGCTGTGCCACAGGATGTAAGGCCCGTTATGGGATTATTCAAAAACGTGGATGACTTGATTAATGCGATACAAAAGGCGGGGAACCCTTATAAACTGTCGCAGGAGATTGGGAAAACTTATGCGACCATTATGTACCACCTGCGCCACAATGGCTATGACTGGGACAGAGAGCAGGGCAAGGTGGTGCCCAAAAAAGAAAATCCTAAGGAGGAGGAGAAACTGTTGGCAGACACCAAAATCTGCGAATGTGATAAAAAGGAGCCGGCTTGGGTGGTAAACATCAAAAATCCTGGAAAACCACCGGTTAAACTGGTATTCGTGGATCCCGCTGCTGTTATGGAATTAATTACAGTTCTGAGCAAGAGTAAGGATAAAGTGGTTGCGGAGGTAGTAACCGGGGCTTAAAACTAGCTGGGGGTGGGAGTGTTGAAGCTGAAGCGGGCAACATACAGGCACATCGAAGCGGAGATTTTTGCTTACAAGGACACACTTAAGGCGATAGAAGAACTGCGGAGAGATATTATTCTGGCAGGTAAACAGGAGGAATTGGCCGTAAGTGGTGGGGGTTATGTCGGAAGTATTGTAGAGCGCAGGGCTACCCGGCTGGCAGATTCAATACTACTGAAGGAAATGGAACGTATAACAAAAGCAATAGGTGAAGTATATCGGGATTTACCAGAGGACCGCCGGAGAATGCTGGAATTTAAGTACTGGGGCGAAGGGCGAAATTTAAAGTCACCGGCGATTGCGGACGCACTGCACATTGATGAAAGCACATTGAGACGATGGAGAAATGGTATTGTATATGCGATTGCTGAAAAATTAGGCTGGTATTAAAAGCTGCACGTTTTTTGCACGTTTTTTGCAAAATGGCTGTGGTAAAATGTTATCAAGGAGAGAAGCGAAGCCGTTCCTTCATGTCCCCCCTTTCCTGGACCGGTCTCATTCGAGGCCGGTCTATTATTTAGAGCAAAAAAGGGTGCTGGTTTTGTTTTATTTAAGACTTAATCTTCCTTGCGAACTCCTTTAAAGGGTTTGTTATCACTGGTTTTTTGGTCAATGAATCTCCCGGTTTCTGAATCTCTTTTAACCCATGAATCAGTTTTGGGATTATAAGTTTGAGAACGGTTGTCTACTGCCCCTTTTCGATAACCTTTTCCGGTATTTTTAGCCAAATAAATCACCTTCTTAAAAACCAACACCCTTAAGTAAATTATACCATTTGAGGTGATAACATGAAATTGCCAAACAAAATCAAAATCGGGGGATTATACCTGGATGTAATCCTGGATGATAGACTAGCTGCTTCTAATGACAGATTTGGAGAATGTGATCATATAAAGGGGAGAATAGTCATTGATGGGGTGCAGCCGGATGATCACAAAGAAGTAACGTTGTTGCATGAGATAATCGAAAAGATAAACTTGGAATACGAATTAGGTCTTGACCACAGGCAGATAACGGCTTTGGCAAGCTGTTTATACCAGGTACTTAAAGATAATGGCCTGGCGTTTGCCTGAGGAGGGTAAGCAGTGAACCCAACTGAAATTTTAGAAAC
>NZ_BDLQ01000057.1:0-14170 GCF_002049255.1 Carboxydocella sp. ULO1
TGCCAAAAGGTATCACCCTGGGATCCACCGCCACTACTCCCCGATGGGGCCAGATACCTGTAGCTGTGCGCCGACCTGTATGGGTATAAGCAGTAGCCAGGACATTCATTACTTTAGCCACATCCCGTTCGCCACCCCGGGAAATCACCCCGCCGCGGGAAGCCACTCTGTTGCCTCCCTTTACTATCAGGGCTGGCCGGGCAGCTGCCACAACCCGCTGTTTTACTAACTGTTTTTGGATGAGCTTGTTATTTTGATATACCAGACGATATTTCTTTTCGATTTTTCCCGGTTTAGCCTGACGCAATACCTGTCGCCAGCCTGCCGGTTTCTTGGGGTCATACTGAACCAGCGGCTGGGCTGTAAAAGTGGTGTACTCGTACTTATAGACCGTTTGGGTTTTAATTTTGGTACGGGAGGGCCTTTTCACCGTTTTCCCCCAGGCAGCACTGCCGCTGATCACCAGAACAAAGGCTAACAGCAGGGCCAGTGTTGTCCGGAGTTTGCGGTTTATTACCATTGCATCCACTCCTTTCGCTTATACTATATTCGCCAAAGGAGGGATGAATTCCTGCCGGAGAAAAAATTACCAGTGGCAAAAGTTTCCGACTAAATCCGGAAAAGCTGGCAAGCATTGTCGAAAGTGCGTACTGCCAGTTCCTCCGGATCCATCTGCCTTAGTTCCGCAATTTTGCGCAACACCCAGACAACATAGGCTGATTCGTTCCGTTTACCCCGATAAGGCTCAGGGGTAAGATAAGGCGCATCGGTTTCAATCAACAGGCGCTCTAGCGGTACTTTGGCGGCAACCTCGGTTAACTTGCGGGCATTATGAAACGTCACCGGACCGGCAATGGATATATAAAACCCCAGGTCCAGGCAAACTTTAGCCATTTCCCAGCTGCCGGAAAAGCAGTGGAAGACACCACCGTTCTTTTCTCCAATCCGGGATTCCTTTACCATTGCCAGCAGATCGGCATGAGCATCCCGGTCATGGATAATCACCGGTTTACCTACCTGTTGAGCCAGTTCCATCTGGTGAGCAAAAACCCCTTGCTGTACCGGCCTGGGAGACAAGTCCCGGTAATAATCCAGGCCCATCTCTCCCAGAGCTACCACCTTGGGGTGAGCCGCTAGTTCCAGCAATTGTTTCCAGGTATCCTCATTAGCAGTTGCTGAATCATGGGGATGAATGCCCACCGCCGCATAGATAAAATCATATTTTTCCGCCAGGGCCAGGGAACGCCGGGAGGAGGAAAGGTCATAACCCACATTGACAATCCGCTCCACTCCGGCCTCCCGGGCCCGTTGTAACATTTCCTCCCGGTCCTGGTCATATTTGCGGTCATCCAGGTGGGCATGGGTATCAAAGAGTTTCAGTTTCGCCATTTTATTCGCCCCTTATTTTACTTTCGACCCGGGTTTAATATCTTTTTGGACAGTCAGTACCTCCAGCCCGTTTTCATCAGAAGCTGCCAGAATCATACCCTGACTTTCAATTCCCCGTAGCCTGGCAGGTTTCAGGTTGGCTACCAGCACAACTCGTTTGCCTACCAGTTCTTCAGGAGCATAGTGCTGGGCGATCCCGGACACGATGGTGCGGATTTCATCACCCAGCTTAACCTCTAGTTTCAGCAGTTTATCAGCTTTAGGCACCTTTTCGGCGGCAATAACTTCTACAACCCGCAAATCCACTTTACCAAAATCTTCAATAGTGATATAATTATTGTCAACAGATACTGCTTTTTCTACTTTTTCCACTGTCACTTTTTCTGCCTCCGTTTCTGTTCCTTTCCAATCAATCCGCGGGAAAAGGGCCTGGCCCTTGACTACTTTCAAACCAGCCGGTAAACCTCCCCAGACCTGTACCGAATCCCAATCTGCCTTATTCAAATCCGTCAGGCCCAGTTGTTGCCAGACCCGCGGAGCCAGTAAAGGCATAAAGGGTGAGAGCATTACTGTAACTATGCGGATCACTTCAGCCAGATTATAGAGAACTGTATTCAGTCTATCCTGTTGTTCCTGATCTTTGGCCAGTACCCAGGGGGCGGTTTCGTCAATATATTTATTGGCCCGGGCTATTAGTGGCCACAGTTCGGACAGGGCATTGGCCAGCTCCAGATTATCCATGGCCCGCGTATATCCAGCCAGAGCCTGCCGGTAGGTTTCAATCAGATCCTGGTCAACTGCCTGAAGGGGACCAGGGGCGGGCACGATCCCATCCCGGTATTTTTCAATCATGGCCACCGTGCGGGAAACCAGATTGCCCAGGTCATTGGCCAGATCAGCATTGATGCGATTGACCAGAGCTTCTTCCGAATAGTAGCCATCAGAACCAAAGGGCAATTCCCGCAAGAGGAAATAGCGTACAGCATCTACCCCGTATTTTTCCACCAGCTGAACGGGATCCACCACATTGCCCTTGGATTTGGACATCTTGCCCCCGGCCAGCAGTAGCCAGCCATGTCCGACTACCTTTTCCGGCAGGGGTATACCGGCTGCCATCAGGATTATGGGCCAGATGATGGTGTGGAAACGCACAATATCTTTCCCCACCAGGTGTACCGCCGGCCAGTACTTGCCCAGTTTCTCCCATTCCGGTCCGCCATAACCCAGGGCGGAGATATAGTTGGTCAGGGCGTCAAACCAGACGTAGATGACATGCTTGGGATCCCAGGGCACAGGAATACCCCAGTCAAAAGTGGTCCGGGAAACACAGAGGTCCTCCAGACCCTGTTTGATGAAATTAATCATTTCATTGCGCCGGGAAACAGGCTGAATGAATTCAGGATGTTCCTCAATGTACTGTAACAAACGGTCGGCATATTTGGACATACGGAAAAAGTAGCTTTCTTCCCGCACCAGCTCTACCGGTCGGCCGCAATCGGGACAATTGCCATCTACCAGTTTGTTTTCCGTCCAGAAGGTTTCACAGGGAGTGCAGTACCAGCCTTCATATTCTGATTTATAGATATCTCCCTGGTCATAAATCTTCTGAAAAATAGCCTGCACTACCTTTTTATGCCGTTCCTCGGTGGTGCGAATAAAATCATCATAATCCACATACAGGAGACGCCACAGCTTCTGAAACCCGGCAACAATCTGATCTACATGTTCCTGAGGAGTAAGGCCACGAGCCTTAGCGGTTCGCTGGATTTTCTGGCCATGTTCATCAGATCCGGTCAAAAACCGGACATCATACCCTCTCAACTTCTTGTACCTGGCAATGGTGTCTGCGGCCACCGTAGTATAGGCATGGCCGATATGTAAGTTATCGCTGGGATAATAAATGGGGGTGGTGATATAAAATGTAGGTTTGGCCATTTTCTTACCTCCTCATTCGGAAAAAATAAACCCCTCACTGAAGGGGTAAGAGGTTGTTCACGGCATTCCCGGGGACAACCTGCTGTCAAACTCCTCTTCACATCATTTTTACCCATACGGGTAATACTATTACTGATAATAGCTGATACAAAAAAAATTGTCAAGAAATGCAAATGCCCCCTTGACTTTAAATGGAAAGCTTGGTATCATAAGTCTGACGGTTGATGTAGTAATTTGTCGAAACTTGTCGAAGGGAGAGACGTCTGTGATGAAGTCTACTGGTATCGTAAGAAAAGTTGATGAACTGGGCCGGGTGGTTATTCCCATCGAGTTGCGCAGAACTCTGGGCATTGATGAAAAGGATGCCCTGGAAATCTATGTAGATGCGGAAAAAATCATCCTGAAGAAATACGAGCCGGCCTGTGTTTTCTGCGGCAATGCCGGTAACATCACCCATTTCCGGGGCAAAAATGTCTGCATGGACTGCGCCAAGGAAATGGGCGAACTGGCCAGCAAGTAGGGCTAAAACAAATAAGGGGGCAATAAGCCCCCTTATTCTTTTGTCAGCAACCGCTGGTATATTTCCCGGCGACTAAAACCGGTTTCTGCCGCCGCCTGTCGCGCCGCTTCTTTCAGGCTCATCCCAGTCTCCATAAGTTGCCGGGCCCGCATCAATGCCCTATCTTCAGTATGGGTCTCTGTTTCTTCCTCATTCTGCCCTTCTTTTTTCCCCGGATTTAGTATTACTACAAACTCACCCCGGGGCTGTTTCTCTTCCCACCAGTGCATAATTTCTTCCACCTGGCCCCTTACAATCTCTTCATGTACCTTGGTCAGCTCCCGGGCAATGGCTATTTGTGCTGTTGGGCAATACTCCCGGATTTCTTCCAACAGCAACCGCAGACGATGAGGGGCTTCATAAAAAACCAGGGTGTAGGGATGCTGTCGCAGCTTTCGCCAGAGCTGGCGCCGTTCTTTTTTGTGATGGGGCAGAAAACCGAAAAAGGTAAAGGGCAATTCCGCCATACCCGCAGCTACCAGTGCTGTCAAACCTGCATTGGGGCCCGGCAACACTTCCACTTTAATCCCGGCCTGCCAGGCCAGATCAATCAAATGCAAACCCGGATCGGAAATTCCCGGCATGCCTGCATCCGATACCAGGGCAATCTTTTTCCCTTTCTGGAGCTGGTCAATCAATTTGGGCCCCTTACTGGTTTCATTATGTTCATGATAACTGGTCAGAGGAGTGGAAATCTGAAAATGATTAAGTAGCTTAATGGTGTGCCGGGTATCCTCAGCCGCAATCAGGTCTACTTCCTTTAATACTCTGAGTACCCGCAAGGTTATATCTTCCAGATTGCCAATGGGGGTTGGGCAAACATAAAGCACTCCCTTACTCAAGGCCTACACTCCTCAGATCTTTATAAATAGCAAGCATGGCTGATGTATAATGCCCCTGTTCATCGTAGATGAACAGGGGAGGTAATACCTTTAACCCTGGGCCCCCATCTTTATATGCCTCCAGCAAAACCTGAGTGGCTATCCTGCTTTCCTTGCCATGTACAAACCACAGGCGCTTCACCTGAAAACGGTATTGGACCAGCAGCACCATTAGCTCAGCCAGTCTTTCCGGACGATAAACCATAGCCAGGCGGCCTCTGGTCCCCAGGGCCCTGGCTGCCGCTTTAATGACATCCTCCAGAGTACAGGTAAGTTCATGGCGAGCCATGCCGATCTTTTTAGTTGCGCTCAGTTTTCCTTGTCCCAGGGGGCGATAGGGTGGGTTGGCCACCACCAGGTTATAATGCCTGCCGGGTTTCCAGCTGCGTAAATCAGCATTAACAACTTCAATTCTCTCCTGCAGTTTATTAAGCCTGATGCTGCGCTGTGCCCGTTCAGCCACCTGTTCGTTTAATTCCAGGGCCGTAAAGGACAAATCCGGTTGACGCTGGATCATTAGAAGAGGAATGATGCCCGTTCCGGTACCCAGATCCAGGATAGTATCCCCCCGCTGGACAGTTGCAAACCAGCTGAGCAAAACAGCATCAATGGTATAGCGAAACTGATCTTCTGCCTGAATGATCTGCAATCCGTCAGTAGTCAAAGTATCAATTCTTTCTCCTGGCTCCAATCGGACCAAGTTGGTTTTCCTCCCTTTCCAGGGATTTTTTTAAGAAGCCCATACAAAAGAGACAGTCCCCTTCCTGGCGCATTTGCCCAAAATGCAGATTGCAAATATGAAAACCTTCATTATATAAACGAGCCAGGTTATCATAACCTTCGCCCCCCACCGGTTTCAAGGGCTTCCTTTCCGTCTTTTTTATCTGTACTTCTCCTTGCAGATAATTCTGGTAGATTTCTGTCACTTCCCGGCGCAGTTTTTCATTTTCCTCTTCCAAGTTTAATGCCTTTTCTTTTAATTCCTGTAACTCATCCAGCAAATGTTTGATGATAATTTCCAGCTCGGTGATTTTTTTGATGAGCTGCATGCTCTCACTCCTTGTTGTTGAGGAGTCTTTTCGCTTCATCCAGAGGAACTTCCACAATGTGTTTGCTTTCCTTCATTTCCACACTAACGGTTTTCTTTAAAATATTAGCAGCAACTATTTTTCCTTCTCCCGCCGGAAGGTTAACCCAGGTTCCCAGAGGTGGATAATCCTTTTTCTCTTCTTCATAAACATCATTTTCATACTTAAGGCAACACATCAAACGCCCACAGATACCGGAAATTTTAGTCGGGTTAAGGGATAAGTTCTGTTCTTTAGCCATTTTGATGGAAACAGGGACAAATTCCCCCAGGAATGTTTTACAACACAAGACCCGACCACAGCTGGCCAGCCCGCCCAGCATCTTGGCCTCATCCCTTACCCCGATTTGCCTTAACTCAATCCGGGTACGGAAAATAGCGGCCAGGTCCCGGACCAGGGCCCGGAAATCAATCCGGCCATCCGCAGTAAAATAGAAAATGATTTTACTGCGGTCAAAGGTGTATTCCACCCCTACCAGTTTCATGGGCAAGCCATGTTCCTGAATCTTTTCCAAACAGATTTTGAAGGCCTGTTTTTCCTTTTCTTCATTTTCTTTTACAATTTCCGCATCTTCGGGATTTGCAATCCGAATAACCTGTTTTAAAGGCTGAACTACATCTTCCTCCGCAATTTCCCTGATCCCGGTCACACATTGACCATATTCAATCCCGCGGGCTGTTTCCACAATCACATGATCACCGGCTTTTACCTCCCAGGGCCCGGGATCAAAATAATAGATCTTGCCCGCTTCCTTAAAGCGCACTCCTACTACTTTTACCATTTATTCTAACCTCCGTATCTGGCGATTTGCAGAAACAGCCATTCCAGCAAGAGCCGGATGTTTACATTGGTAGTCAGCAGGCGCTGGGCCTTTAGGATGCTGTCTGTGATAACCAGTATCTGTTCCCGCTGTAGACGCTGTTTCATTTCCTTTAACAATGGCTCACAATCCCTATTTAAGGTCAGTTGATTTTCTGCTGCCAGCTCATGAACCAGCAAATCCCGAAAAATACTCAGGAGAATTTCCAGTTTGACAGACAGCAGTTCCTTTTCTTTTTCCCATTCCTCTGCCTGTCTAAAACAGCAACTAACCCCCTGGGCTAAAATATCTTTTAATCCCGTGATAACCTGTTGACGAGTCAAAGCCAGACCTTTTTCCTGCAAAAATTCCTCCAGTTTGCCCGGAATCCCTTCTGCCAGCAACAAGAGGGTCTCAATCTCCCCCTGCCAGCCTTCCGGCATCACCTTGCCGGCAAATTCCCGCATTTCCTCATTATTGAGAGGGTAAAACTGCAAAGTCTGACAGCGGGAACGAATGGTTTCCAGTAAAGCAAAAGGCCGGTCAGTCAGGAGAAGAAATACGGTTCTTTCCGGCGGCTCTTCCAGAATTTTTAGCAGGCTATTGGCACTTTCCTCAGTCATCCCATCAGCCTGCTGGATCAAAACGACTCGTCCCCGCTCCAGCACAGGTTTCAATGTCAGGGTCTGCTGTAACTGCCGAACCTGCTCTATCTTAATAGAGTTACCTTCCGGCTGGATTTGGATAAACTCAGGATGAGTCCCGGCTTGAAAAAGATAACAAGCCTGGCAACTCTGACAGGCATCCCCATCCTCCCGGGGCTGAAGGCATAAAAAAGCCTGGGCAAAAGCCTGGGCTACCACCCTTTTCCCAATTCCCACCGGTCCTTGAAAAATGTAAGCATGGGCCATTTGCTGGTTTTTGAGGTTTTTTAAAAGAAAACGGACTAACTGTTTATGCCCGATAATTTCCTTCAACATCATGTTCACCACTTAATTCAGGTATACATATCTACCAGTAAGCCCCGAATTTCATCTACCCGGGCCAGTATTTCCACCTGGCTTTTTTCTTTTTGCAAAATCTCCTCGGTCAATTCCTCCAGTTTGGCATTGACTTTATCCACCAGGACATGCACTTTATATCGGCCTCTACGGTCCCAGCCCGTTTCTTCCCGGACCTGATAGCCAGATGAAACTACCTCCCGCAAAAAGTTACGCACCATTTCCTTATATCTTTTCAGTTCCACCAGGGTTCGGTGATTGGCCAGCCGCTGGCCCTGTACTTCAATATCTTTGATTAATTTATCCAGCTGTTTTCTGGTTTCCGTGGTCTGGGCCTTGATGAGCTGCTCATTAAAATCAGCCCTGCGAGCCTCGCCATCTTTTTCCCGCCCGGGACCATCAATTCCCGGCAAACCCCCGGGCCCACGGCGTAAATCAGATATTTTCATTTTCTCTCATCCTTTGCTGCAGGATCTGCCAAACCGAATCTACCACTTCAGCCAGGTCGCGACTGCCATCGATGATTTCCCAGTTTTGCTCTCTGGCCAATTCCAGATAACCTTGCCGCACCCTTTGGTGAAAGGCCAGCTCTTCCTGTTCCAGACGGTCAGGGGCTTGTCCCTGGCGATTTTTCTTAACCCGGCTTAATCCCAGCTCTGGTTCAATATCAAAGAGGAAAACCAGGTCCGGCTCCACTCCCAGGGTAGCCATCTGGTTAATTTGCCGTAAAAAGGTCAAATTCCAGCCTCGTCCGTAACCCTGATAAGCCAGTGTGCTGTAATAGTATCGGTCACTGAGCACTATTTTCCCTTCTGCCAGCGCCGGCAAAATCAAGCGCCTGACATGCTGCACTCGGTCAGCACAGTATAGAAAGGCCTCAGCCTCACCACACCATTCGTAATCAGTTCTAAGCAACAATTCCCGCAATAGCTGTCCTTCTCTGGTCCCCCCGGGTTCCCTGGTGGTAAGATAACTGACACCAGTCTGTTGCAGTTTACTGGTTATTTCCTGTAATACCGTTGATTTTCCCGCTCCATCCGGTCCTTCAAATACGATAAATTTTCCTGTCCGCAACTATTTCACCACCCAAATTTCCTCAATACCCCAGGCCTCCAGTGCAGCGATGGTATCTGCCTGAATTACTTCCCCGGGACAAACAATAGCTAAACCCGGTGGGCATGGTGCTACCGTTTGGGCTGCCACTCTGTCTTTGGCCTGATTTGTTGCTACCCGTTCTTTCTTGGCCAGCCAGGCTTCCCGGGGCAACATGACCAGGCGGTTCTCCTCAGGATAAAATTGTTCTTTCCAGCAGTTAGGTTTCCCCGTTTTTGGTTTTAATTGGCCTAAAGCCTCGATTAATCTTTTCCCCTGTTCTGGATTGAAGTCATAGTTTATCAATAACAGGACCCGATCTGCCTCGTATTTTTCTACCACTATCCCCTTCTGTCTTAAATGAGTAGCCACTTCTACTCCTGTATATCCTTCCAACCTCAACAAAAGCCTGGTCCTATCCAGCTGGTAGCCGGCTGGTAATTGCTCTGGTTTTAATACTTCTATCCCTATCCTCTCCAGCTCCCAGCGCAATTGTTCCGCCCACTCCAGCATCTGCTCGATTTTTTCCCGGCCATGAAAATACAGCTCCCTGCGCGCTAGATCCAGTGCCGCCATAAACAAATAGGAAGGGCTGGTTGTAGTGAGTAGCGATAGGTTCTTTCGCACCCAGTCAGCCTTTAGTTTCGTAGTGGGCAGGTGCAGATAACCCGTCTGTGTCAGAGCCGGACCGGTTTTATGCAACCCATGCACCACCCCGTCACAGCCTGAAGTGATGGCACTTACAGGCATCCTTTCATGCCAGGGAAATAATGCGCCATGGGCCTCATCTACCAGAACAGGTGCAGTGGTGTTGTAGCTATTTGCCAGCATCCAGTCTTTAAGAGGCCAGGCTACCCCTTCATAGGAAGGGTACAAAAAGAAAATACCATCACTATCCAGCGCAACCCCTTCAGTTTCTGGCCCGATAATCAGCTGCCATTCCGGCAAAAAAACTGGAGGGTAAAATACCGGTTCCGCCCCCGTCAGCACCAGAGCATGGAAGACACTGGCATGAGCCCAGCGCGGTATAGCTATTCTGTTTCCATTTTGCGAGACCACCGCTGCCATCATGGCCCAGATTCCCGCTGAAGCTCCTTCCACCAGAAAAAAGGAAGCCTGGGTTTGATATGCCTCTGCCAGCAGTTTTTCCGCAGCTGCAATACAACCCTCTGGCTGATGCCAGCTATCCAGTCCCGGGATCTCGGTGACATCCCAGCGGGCAACCGCAGCCAGCTCTGGCCAAAGGGATTGAAAAGCCCGGCCCTGACCATGGCCCGGCATATGCCAGCAATCTCCCTTTTGGGCCAGATATTCATTTATGGCATCAAAAATTGGACAATCTGCTTGTTTGTTCATAATTTTTATTTTACCATAAGCCCGCAGCTGTGCCAAAAGTTTTAACTCATATCAGAAAAGGAAAAGCGAAAAATAGTTGTACCGGGGGAAATGGAGGGATTCTTATGAAGAAAAAACGGGAAGACATTATCGATTTTGCTAAATTAAGCAAAAAGTATCGTACCAATGTCAAACGGATAGTATCGCTCTGGCAAAAAGGCAAAGATGACTTTGAAGTTTCCAGCAGCCTGGGTATTGATTACTTCACTTTAAAACAGCTGCGCTATGAAATCGAACAGGCTCATCTCCGCCACCGATATCAGTCCTGGATAAATTCTCATTCTTTACAGAGATGAACCTTTGGTTTAAACTAAGAGTAGAGGTGATAGCGGTGGATATTGAACTGCTCCTGTTTCTCTGGCGCTGGCAGATTTTGACCTCTACTTTTAGTCAAAACCAGTTACCTAATTCTCTTAATACTGACAATACTGCCAGTTTTGCTGAGATCTTGCAATCTGCTGTTGCGCAGGCCGAGCAAAAAGCGGAAACTACGCGACAGCAAGTTTCAGGTGCGATTAAAGCCCCTGCTGCTTTCGCTCCATTAATTCAGCAAGCGGCACAAAAATACGGGGTTGATCCGGATCTGATCACTGCTGTAATTCAAGCGGAGTCCAGTTTTAATCCCCATGCTATTTCCCGCGTCGGGGCCCAGGGGCTGATGCAGTTAATGCCTGCTACTGCCCGCGCGCTTGGAGTAACCAATGCTTTCGATCCAGCCCAGAATATCGAAGGGGGTACAAAATATTTAAGGCAACTGCTGGACCAGTTTGGGGGCAATGAAGCCCTGGCTGTAGCGGCCTATAATGCTGGTCCCCATGCTGTGAAAAAGTACGGTAATAATATTCCCCCTTATCAGGAAACGCAAAACTATGTGAAACGGGTTTTGTCTAATAAGTTGGAGCTGGAAGCCTAAAAGGACTGTCGCTGGGACAGTCCTTTTACTTTTTTATACTATATCTAATTTTACTCAAGTCCTCATTTGGTTTCGGTTTTCTAAAAACAAACAAATGCTCATGCATAATTAAATAAAAATCCAGTTGATTAGCTTTATTGCGCCATATTCCTTCTGTAGTTTTACAATTATGCTGAATTTTTATTATATCTTCTTTAAGGGCAAATCCTTGATTTAAAAAACGTTCCATCACATAATAAGCTAAAGGAACGTAATGTCTGCCCTTTCTGGTATCACCAATTAAAATCGCACAATACCTATTAGGTTTTAGAACGCGATATAACTCTGCAATTATTATTTCAAGCTCATCACAAAATTTTTTGACACCAGAAATATTAGACAAATCGCCATCTATTTTACCTTCAGAATAAGATATTATATTCAAATAAGGCGGGTGAGTTAAAATTAAATCTATACTTTCGTCTTTAATAAAATATAAATTACGAGCATCAGCATTAAATAATTTAAAGTTGCTTTCTGTATTATTATAATCAATTTTTATTCTTTCCCTAGTTATGTTTATTGCTTTTTCATTTATATCAACACCTATGCCTTTCCTGCCTAAAATTTTAGCTTCAATGAGTGTAGTCCCACTGCCTACCATAGGGTCTAAAATTAATTCACCTTCTGAAGAATATTTCAGTATTACATTTCTAGCAATTTGTGGAGCAAAATTTCCCCTATAATCACTTTATGCGTCGCCCAATTACCCCTGTCCGGAAAAGACCAAACCGTAGTTGTTTCTAGATTAATCTCTTGAAATAAGTCATCTTTTTTGTCCATAAATAATTTCTCCTAAACAAATATTTCAAACTTTATATTTGAACTCCTTATATCATATTTGTATTTTATTAACTTTAATCCAGTCCAGGTTTTTGATTGGATGGGTCTTCTTCCTTTTAAGTAGTTTCTTTGTATTATATTTGTTAAATTTTGTATAGCATCATTAGAAAAATCATAAGCAACTAAAAATGCATTTATCATTGAATAATCACCAAAAGCATATTCATCTCTAATCCAGTCTACATACTTCATTAATTGTTCAATATCTTCCAATCTTGCTATATCTTTTTTGTTTTCAATTACAATATACTCCGATTTTGTATTTTTAAATCCCTTAATATAGGAGTATCCGAAAATATCCATTTTATCCATATAATCAATTGGCTTAAAAGGAGACGCAATTACTTGATGAGATAAATAATCCCATTCGCCAAATATCTTGATTGTATTAGGTTCTTTCTGAGAAAGCTGAAAAAGAATTCCTGCTTCTAGAGCCATTTCGTGAGAAAGACGATCTCCATCGGCACAGCTTTTTAGAATGTCGTTACAATTAAATAAATAATCTGGCGTAATTTTTTTACTTAACAAAGAATGATGATTTATGTAATCACTAAAAAAACATTCATGGGATTTTGGATTAGTTAAAATATTTTTGTTACGCCGCAAGAATATATCAATTAAAGCCTGGTTTTCATCATCATCAACTTTTATAAATGATACCTTCCAAAAAGCTCTTAACATACGAAATACTGGCGGGTTTGAGGCAAGAACATCATCCATATCTATTCCTTCTTTAAAAAAATATGGACTTGGTTTAAATACGCATATCCATCGTTGGTTTATACTTCCTTGGCCTTCATTCCATAACAACTTTTTTTCCAATTCTGAATATGGAGGTAATAATGGCTTATTAGCATCAGGATAGTTTAAAAACTTGCAATCTCCGTTTATATTTACTAATTCCCCAATTCCATAAATTTTGCGGTCAATAAAAAAATATATATTGTCTCCTGGTTTCATTGTAGCATAATCAGCAAAAGTGGCTTCATGATGTATTCTCCAATATCCATTCGGGGGTGATAACAAAGTAGAATAAACTCCATTCTTAATATATAGTTCTAAAGCACTATTTGAATTTAGGTTAATAATATAACCTGCCATTTTTCTCACCTATTCTACTTCTTCATTAGCTATAATTTCTAATTATTAATTCAGAAATGGGGCCACGTTTATCCGGACGACAATTTATAGCTCTTTTGGCATAAACTTTAACTATGTTATATCCTTTATAAAGTTCCTTAATAAACGGAGTATCAGAGTTACTTAACATTAGTTTACTCCCTCTTCTATCTAATTCACAAAAAATATTTGCTAACCTGATCTGGTCTTTCTCTGTAAAATCGTCGCTTGTATAACTAGTAAAAGACGATGTTTCTGAAAGCGGATGATAGGGGGGATCAAAATAGATAAAGGTATTTTTGTCTGCATAATCTAAACACATATCAAAATCACCAAATAATATTTCAGTTCTTTTTAATAATTCTCTTGCACGCATTAAGTTTTCTCTATCAATTAATTTAGGGTTTTTATATTTTCCAAAAGGTACATTAAATTCTCCCTTTTTATTTACCCTCCAAAGCCCATTATATCCAGTTTTGTTTAAGTAAAGAAATCTTGCTGCTCTTTGTATATTTGTTAATTGGTGTGGCTGTAACTTTCTAATATAATAATAAAACTCCGCATCATTTTTATAACTTGTTAATTCTTCAATCATTTCGTCCAAATTATCCCTAACCACTCTATAAAAATTGATAAGTTCATGGTTTTTATCAATTATTATTGGCTTTTCTGGCTCTAAGAAAAAATACAAAGCTCCTCCCCCAATAAATGGTTCTATATATCTATCAAAACTTTCAGGCAAAAATTTTGTTATTGTATCTAAAAGTTGTGTCTTACCGCCTGCCCATTTTACTAATGGCTTTATTTGAACCTTATAATTAACCATCTTATAATTAATCAAATTTAAATTCCCCCTAAAAATTAGTTTTATCCTTTACCTTTTTTATTCAGCACAATATTCTATTCTACACTTACAGTTAACTTCCTTCCGGTAGTCAATTTAATTCGATAAAATATGGAATATAAATAAAATACCCACCAAGCATTTCTGCTTGATGGGTTAGCTCGTGTCCGGCAGCGACCTACTCTCCCAGGACCCTGCGGTCCAAGTACCATCGGCGCTGGTGGGCTTAACTGCCGTGTTCGGTATGGGTACGGGTGTTGCCCCACCGCCATT